>NZ_JBFTJR010000037.1:0-53403 GCF_056395525.1 Caulobacter sp. 10L414 | reverse complement strand
GTCCGCTAAAAGGATGCATCCAGCAAAGTCAAACAAGTCCAGAACCCTACACCACGATACATACCCCTGCCGCGGGGTGGAGCAGCCCGGTAGCTCGTCAGGCTCATAACCTGAAGGTCACAGGTTCAAATCCTGTCCCCGCACCCAAATCTTCTACGTAAAGCCCCCAGGCCAAAGCTGGGGGCTTTCGTCGTTTTCGGCCCTTCGCACGGATCCGCCGGCTTTCGTCATCGCCAGGGCGCACGCATCAATTTTCATATTTGACGTAATGGTTCATATATGATGCCTTGTCGGCAGGCGCTCCGTCAGAGGGCGCGACCGGGAGGAAACGCCTGATGACCCAAGATCCCAGAGCCCGTGAGCAGGGCGCGCGCGCGGGCCTTGCGCCCCTGGTTCTGATCGTCGCGCTGTTCTTCCTGTGGGGCGTGGCCAACAACCTCAATGACGTGCTGATCCCGCACCTGAAGAAGGCTTTCTTCCTCACCGACCTGCAGTCGGGCCTGGTGCAGTCGGCCTTCTATCTCGGCTACTTCTTCCTGGCCCTGCCGGCCGGCCTGCTGATGCGCCGCTTCGGCTACAAGGCCGCCGTGATCGTGGGGCTGCTGCTGTTCGGGGCGGGGGCGCTGCTGTTCTGGCCGGCGGCCGAGCTGCGCCGCTACGAGCTGTTCCTGGGCGCGCTGTTCGTGATCGCCTCGGGCCTGGCGTTCCTGGAGACCTCGGCCAATCCGCTGATCACCGTGCTGGGCGATCCGGGCAGGGCCGAGCAGCGACTGAACCTGGCCCAGGCCTTCAACCCCCTGGGCGCCATCACCGCCGTGGTGGTCGGCCGCCAGTTCATCCTGTCGGGCGTGGAGCCCACGAAGGCGGAGTTCGCGGCCATGAGCCCGGACCAGCTGTCGGCCTTCCAGGCCGCCGAGGCCCAGTCGACCCAGGTTCCCTACCTGATCATCGCCGCCGTGGTGCTGACCTGGACGCTGCTGGTGGCGCTGACCCGCTTTCCGGCGCAGGCCAGCCGACCCGCCGCCGACGCCGTCGAGGACAAGGTCGACCGGCCGATCCTCGGGCTCTTCTCGCGTCCGCGCTTCCTGTTCGGCGTGGTCGCCCAGTTCTTTTATGTCGGCGCCCAGGTGGGCGTGTGGAGCTACATGATCCGCTACGGCCAGCACCAGGTGGCGGGCATGGGCGAGAAGGCCGCGGCGGCCTATCTGTCATGGTCGCTGGTCGGTTTCATGGTCGGACGCTTCGCCGGCACGGCGCTGATGAGCCGGGTCGATCCCTCGCGCCTGATGGCGCTGTTCGCCGCCGCCAACGTGGCGCTGACCCTGGCGGCCGTGGCCATAGGCGGCCACACGGGCCTGCTGGCCCTGGCGGCGACCAGCTTCTTCATGTCGATCATGTTCCCGACCATCTTCGCCGGCTCGCTGAAGGGCCTGGGCCCGCTGACCAAGACCGGCTCGTCGTTGCAGGTGATGAGCATCATCGGCGGGGCGGTGCTGCCGGCGGTGATGGGCGCGGTGTCGGACGCAAGCTCGATCCGCACGGCGATCCTCGTGCCCTGCGCCTGCTTCGCCGTGGTCGGCCTGTTCGCTGTCACCGCCCGCAAGCGCGAGGTCTCGGCCCACGACGCCGTGCTGGTCGGAGGTCACTGAGCATGACGCCGGAACTGATGGACGTGCTGGTCTGCGCTGCGCCGGGGCGACTGGTTCTCGAACGCCGCTCGACGCCGCAGCCGGGGCCGGGCGAGGTGCTGCTGCGCGTGCGCAGGGTCGGGGTGTGCGGCACCGACATGCACATCTATCGCGGCACCCAGCCCTTCCTGTCCTATCCCCGGGTGATGGGCCACGAGCTGTCGGGCGAGGTGGTCTCGGCGCCGGCCGGAAGCGATCTGGCGCCGGGCGATACGGCCTATGTCATGCCCTACCTGTCGTGCGGAACCTGCCCGGCCTGCGCGAAGGGCAAGACCAACTGCTGCATGAACATCCGCGTGCTGGGCGTGCACATGGACGGGGGGCTGGCCGAGTACCTGGCCGTGCCGGAGGGCTTTGTGCGCAAGGTCGAGGGCGTGGGCCTGGACGAGGCGGCGATGGTGGAGTTCCTGGCCATCGGCGCCCATGCCGTGCGCCGGGCGCGGATCGAGCCGGGGCAGGCGGCCCTGGTCGTCGGGGCCGGGCCGATCGGCATCGCCGTCGCCCTGTTCGCGCGGCTGGCGGGGGCGCGGGTGAGCGTGCTGGACGGCCGCGAGGATCGCCTGGCCTTCTGCGCCGAGCACCTGGGCGTGGAGCGGGTGGTCCCCCTCGGCGAGCATACGGCAGAGACGCTGGCCAGCCTGACCCACGGCGCCTTCTACGACCTGGTGTTCGACGCCACCGGCAATCCGGCGGCGATGCAGCAGGGCTTCGGCTATGTCGGCCATGGCGGGACCTATGTGCTGGTCTCGGTGGTGGCGACCGACATCACCTTCTCGGATCCGGAATTCCACAAGCGCGAGATGTCGCTGCTGGGCAGCCGCAACGCCACCCTGGAGGATTTCGACCACGTGCTGGCGGCGATCCGGGCGGGCCAGGTGCCGACGGCGGCGCTGAACAGCCACAAGGCCTCCCTGCATGACCTGGCGCAGGCGCTGCCGGGGTGGATGGAGCCGGCGGCGGGGGTCATCAAGGCCATCGTCGCGTGCTGATCGACGCCCACTGCCATGTCTGGCGGATCGGCGAGAACGACTGTCGATGGCCGGGGCCGGACCTGGCGGCGATCCACCGCGACTTCGGCCTCGACGACCTGCGGGCGGCGGGCGGCCCCGCCGGCGTGGTGCTGGTGCAGTCGCAGCCCAGCGCGCGCGACACCGCCTGGCTGCTGGAGGTGGCGGAAAGCGACCCGCTGGTCCTGGGCGTGGTGGGCTGGGCCGACCTGGCGGCGCCGGACGCGGTGGAGACGATCCTGGCCTTGGCCGTGAACGCCCGGCTGAAGGGCCTGCGCCCGATGCTGCAGGATCTGGAGGACGACTGGGTCCTGAACCCTGCCCTGGCGCCGGCGATCGCGGCGATGGTCGAGGCGGGGCTGGCCTTCGACGCCCTGGTCAGGCCCAGGCACCTGCCGGCTCTGCTGACCTTGGTCCGTCGCTGGCCGGATCTGCGGGTGGTGATCGACCACGGCGGCAAGCCGGCGATCGGGGAGGGCGTCATGCACCCCTGGCGCGACGACATCGCCGCCCTGGCCGCCGAGCCGGGCGTCTTCTGCAAGCTTTCAGGTCTGTTGACCGAGGCCGGCGGCGCGCCGACGGCGCAGGCCCTGGCGCCCTATGTCGCGCATCTGCTGGAAGCGTTCGGGGCCGAGCGACTGATGTGGGGCGGCGACTGGCCGGTGCTGAACCTGGCCGGCGACTACGCCGGCTGGCGGCGGATGTGCGAGGCCTGGGTCCCGCCGGACCGGCGAGCGGCGCTATTTGGCGAGACGGCGCGACGATTCTATCGCTTATAGAAGGCATGTCCGACGCGCCCGCCAAGAAGCGAGAATATCGCGCTCCCGCCCTGGAGAAGGGCCTCGACGTGCTGGAGCTGCTGGCCGCGCACCGGGGCGGCCTGACGCTGGCGCAGATCTCGGCGGCGCTCGATCGTTCGTCCAGCGAGCTGTTCCGCATGGTCCAGGTGCTGGAGGCGCGGGGCTATGTCGGCCGCGCCGCCGACGAGGACGGCCTCGTCCTGACCAACAAGCTCTTCGCCCTGGGCATGACCCGGGCGCCGGCCAAGGACCTTCTGGAAGCGGCTTTGCCGGAGATGCGGGCCTCGTGCCAGGTCACCGGCCAGTCGTGCCACCTGGCCGTGGCCAGCGGCGACCAGATGGTGGTGGTGGCGCGCATCGAGGCCCCGGGCGACCAGGGCTATTCGGTGCGGGTGGGCTATCGCCGCAAGATCGCCGAGGCGACGTCGGGCCTGGTGCTGTTCGCCTTCCAGCCCGAGCGGGTGCGCGAACGCTGGAGCGGGCAGTTACGCGAGGGCGTCTCGGAGGCGGCGTGGGAAGCCTTCCTCGCCAGCGCCGCCCAGGCCCGCAAGGACGGCCACGTGCAGGCCGCCAGCTACGTGACCTCGGCGGTGATCGACCTGTCGGTGCCGGTGCGGGGCGCCGACGGCGTGGTGGCGGCCCTGACCTGTCCGTATGTCGACACGCCCAGCGCGATCTCGATGCCCGAAACCATCGCCAACCTGCAGCGCCACGCCGCCGCCATCAGCGCAGAGATCGGCCCGACGGCGCGGAACGGGGTCTAGGGAAGGCCGGCCAGGTCCCGGTCCATGGCCGCGCCGTCGAACGGCACGACAATGATCTTGCTGCCGTGGCCGTTGTTTCCGGTCTGGTCGTCTTTCGGCGTGTCGACGACGGCGAAGGTCATGGCCACGACATGGCCGTTCTCCATCACCACGCCGGGACGTTCGAGCTTGTTCCAGTTGTTCTTCGTCCCGTCGGCGTAGCGGATGAAGTCGGCGCCGGGCTCGTAGGCCAGGCCTTGGACGCGCCACCCCGAGATCCCGTCGCGCGAGACCAGATGATAGGCGCGGCGCTCGCGCCACTGGTTGACGACGATGTGGTAGAGGCCGCCGCTGAACCAGACGACGGGGTCTTCGAAGGCGCGCATGTCGCGCTGCGGGATGCCGTCGAGGCCGCGATAGACGCTGTCGCCCATCACGGTGTAGGGGCCGAGGATCCCCGTCCTGCTGATCAGGATCTGGCCCGAGCGCGGGACGATCTGGTAGGCGCCGTCGGGCCGCAGCATGACGCTGAAGTTGGCCGGCTTGGCGGGCGTGGCCGTCGGCGTGTCGCGCAGGGCCGTGTCGCCCGGCGTCTTGACCAGCTGGAAGCGGCTCTGGTCGAGGCTGATGGTTCCCTGCTGCGTCCAGGGGCCGTCCAAGCCGTCCGACACGAAGACGTCGCCGCCGCGCGTCTCGCTGACCACGACGGCGTAGCGGCCGTCGTGCATCTTCAGCGCCGTGACGTTGTGGCCGAGGCCGCCCTGGTTCTCGGGCCAGGTCAGCCCCCGGTCGCGATAGGGGCCAAAGAGGGTGTCGCTGATCGCGCTGACCCCCAGGGACTGGCCCCAGGCCTTGTGGCCCAGCGCCYGGTCCCAGCGGCTGGCGAACATGCGGTACTTGCCGTCGGCGCCCTTCAGGATCTGGCCGTCCCAGTAGTTCCACCGGGTCATCGAGCCGTCTTCGAGGCCGTTGCCCGGATCGCGCGGGCCGACCTCGGCGGCGCCCCAGGCCGTGCGGGACAGCTTGGCGCGCGGCATCGGCTTGAAATAGCCGATGAAGGGCTTGGGGCCGAGCGTGGGCACGGCCTCGACGGCCGTCGAGGCGGCCGGGGGCTGTGTTGCTCCGACGGCTGGCGAGGCCATCGGGGCCAGGAGCAGCGCGGCCGCCGCGGCCAGCTTGCTTGAACGCGAGACCATCAAATCACTCCAACGAACTTTTCGGCGACGAGGCTGGTCATGCCCGCTTCAGCACGCCGTTGCGAGCCACCAGCCGCACGCGCTGGCCCCGCTTGAGGTCGACCTCAAGCGTCGAGCCGGCCAGCACCACGGTGTGCTTGCCGGCCTGGTTGGCCGTCAGAACGGCCTCGGTCAGCTTGCCGCCGCTCCAGCGGACATCTACGCCAAGCGCGCCGCGTGCGCGCAGGCCGGTCATGGCGCCGGTGGGCCAGGCCTTGGGCAGGGCGGGCAGCAGGTAGAGGCGGTCGTTGCGGCTCTGCATGACCAGCTCGGTCATGCCCGAGGTCCCGCCGAAATTGCCGTCGATCTGGAACGGCGGGTGGGCGTCGAACATGTTGGGATAGGTGCGCTCGGGGCCCAGCAGCAGCTTGAGGATGCTGTGGGCGCGGTCGCCGTCGCCCAGGCGGGCCCAGAGGTTCAGGCGCCAGGCGATGGCCCAGCCGGTCGACAGGTCGCCGCGCGTCACCAGCGAGGTCCTGGCCGCCTTGGCCAGGTCCGGCGTGGTGTCGACCGAGATCTGGTCGGACGGGAACAGGCCGTAGAGGTGCGAGACGTGACGGTGATGGATGTCGTTTGCGTCGGCGTCCCAGTCTTCCTGCCACTCCTGCAGCTGGCCGTCCTTGCCGATCTTGTAGGGGGCGAGCTTGTCGCGGGCGGCGCGGACTTCGGCGACGAAGGCGGCGTCAGGGCCCAGGATCGCCTCGGCCTTCAGACAGTTGTCGAACAGGTCGCGGATGATCGCCTGGTCCATGGTGGGCCCCGCGACCAGGGACGAGCCGTGGCCGTGGTTGTTCTCGGGCGAGATCGACGGGTTGGTGACCAGCACGCCGAACTTGGGGTCGACCACCAGGGTGTCGAGGAAGAACCGGGCCGAGCCCTTCATCAGCGGATAGACGCGGGCCAGGTAGGCCTTGTCGCGGCCGTAGTCGTAGCGGTCCCAGACGTGCTTGCACAGCCAGGCGCCGCCGGTGGGCCAGACGCCGAACTTGGCGCCGTCGATCGGGCCCGTCGCGCGCCACAGGTCGGTGTTGTGGTGGGTGACCCAGCCGCGCGCGCCATACATGGCCCGAGCCATGCGCTCGCCGGTCTGGGCGATGTCGGCGACCAGGGCGATCAGCGGCTCGACCAGTTCGGGCAGGTCGGTCGGCTCGGCCGGCCAGTAGTTCATCTCGGTGTTGATGTTGATCGTGTACTTGCTGCCCCAGGGCGCAAAGGTCTTGTCGTTCCAGATTCCCTGCAGGTTGGCCGGCTGGCTGCCGGGGCGCGAGCAGGCGATCAGCAGGTAGCGGCCGTACTGGAAGTACAGCGCCTCCAGCGACGGATCGTCAGTKGTCGGCGATTGTTTGATGCGCTCGTCGGTGGGCAGCAGGTMGGCGCGGGTGCGGCCGAAGTCGACGCTGAAGCGGCGGAAGAGGGCGCGGTGATCGGCCTGGTGCCCGGCCAGGAYCTTCGCCCACGGCTTGCCGGCCAGCCTGGCGAGCGTGGCCTTGTTCAGCGCGGCCGGGTCGCCCGAAACGTCGTCGTAGCGGCGATAGCTGGTGGCCGCCGCGATCAGCAGCAGCACCTCGTCGGCGCCCTTCACCGACAGCTTGCCGTCGGCGCCCGCGACCTGGCCGCCCTTGGCGCGCACCTCGACCCGGGTCTCGAAAGTCAGGCGGGCGTCGATGCCCTGCGAGGCCTCGTTCTTGCCGGCGAGGACCAGATGCGCGCCCTCGACCGTCGAGACGGGCTTGGACTTCAGCGGCGAGCTGAAGGAGAGGTCGACGCTGATCGCACCCTTGCGGCTGGCGGTCAGGCGCACGGCGATGACGCCGTCGGGGTGGCTGGCGATCACCTCGCGCAGATAGCTGACGCCGCCGGCGGTGAAGCGCGTGGTGGTGATCGCGCCGTCGAGATCGAGATCGCGGACATAGCCTTCTACGGCTTGCGTCAGGTCGGGGAAGTCGAGCTTCAGGTCGCCGATGGTCTGGTAGGACATCTGGCGCTTGGGCAGGGCCATGAACTTGGCTTCGGCGAGATCGGTGGCCTTGGCGTACTCGCCGGCGTCGATCAGGCGGCGGATTTCGGGCAGGGCGCCCTTGGCCTCGGGATTGATCGGCTCGTAGGGGCCGCCGGCCCAAAGCGTGTCTTCGTTCAGTTGCAGGCGCTCGGCCGCGACGCCGCCGAACACCATGGCTCCTAGTTTGCCCGAGCCGACGGGCAGGGCCTCGACCCATTCCTTGGCCGGCTGGCGGTACCACAGGCGGGGCGCGGCGGCCTTGGCCGGGGCGGAGCGGGCCGGCGAGGCGGCGACCAGGGAGACGCCGGCGGTGGCGGCCAGGGCGGTTCTGCGGGTCACATTCATCTTGTCGCCGTGCCTCGTTCTGAAAGCGAAAACAATCGTGGTGTCGGGAAGAGCGGCCGGAAGGTCAGGGCTGCTCGGAGAGGGCGAAGATCCGGCGCATGTCGCGCCACTTCTCGCTCGGCGCCGAGCCGGGCAGGGGCTTCTGGAAGGCCGACATCAGCCGTTCCCAGGCCCGCACGTCGCGAGAGGCCATGTCGGCCGCCGCCTTGGCTTCCGGCGAGAAGTCCGGCCCTGCCTCGATGACCATGAACAGCCGGTCCTGGACGCGCCAGATCTCCATCTCGACGACGCCCGCCTCGCGGATCGACCGGATCACGGGCTCGGGGGCCGCGCCGGGGCGATGCCAGGCCTCGTAGCGGGCGATCAGGTCGGCGTCGTCCTTGAGGTCGAGGGCGAGGCAGCGACGCATGGTCAGTTGATCCAGCCGCCGTCGATGATGTGGATCTGGCCCGTGGTGAAGGCAGACTCGTCGCTGGCCAGATACAGCGCCAGCTGGGCCAGCTCTTCCGGCCTGCCCAGACGCCCCATCGGCTGGCGGGCGGTGAAGGCCTTGTGGGCGGCCTCGTAGTCGCCGGTATCGGCCAGGCGCTGGTTCAGCGAAGGCGTGTCGACCGTGCCGGGGCAGATGGCGTTGCAGCGGATCCCCTGGCCCACGAAGTCGGCCGCTACGGCTTTGGTCAGGCCGATGACCGCGGCCTTGGTGGCGCCGTAGGCGAAGCGACCCGGCACGCCTTTGATCGAGCTGGCCACCGAGGCCATGTTGACGATCGAGCCGCCGCCGGCCTTCAGCATGGCCGGCAGGAAGGCGCGGATGGCGCGGTACTGGGCCGTGACGTTCAGGTCGTTGGAGAACGCCCAGGCCTGTTCGTCGCAGTCGAGGATGGTTCCTGAATGGACGTAGCCGGCGCAGTTGAACAGCACGTCGATCGCGCCGAGTTCGGCGGCCAGGGCGTTGATGGCGTCGGGATCGCGAACGTCGAGGCGGCGGCCTTCGCAGCCTTCGACCCCGGCCAGCAGATCCTCGTTGAGGTCGGTGGCGATCACCCGCGCGCCCTCGCGGGCGAAGAGTTCGGCGCTGGCCTTGCCGATGCCCTGGGCGGCCGCCGTCACCAGGGCGGTCTTGCCTGAAAGTCTTCCCATCGGTGTCGCCCCTTAACTCACGCGCCGCAGCGGCAGGCAGGCCGGACCGATCGGGTCGAAGGCCTTGTAGGTGAGGATGAATTCCTGGTGGCCCAGGGCTTCGGACACCGTCCGCTCGCCACCGGCCACGGCCAGCACCAGGTCGAAGATCTCGTCGCCCACCTCGTCGAGCGTGCCGCGGCCTTCCATGATCCGGCCGGCGTCGACGTCCATGTCGCCGGCCAGCTTGCGGTAGGTCTCGGGATTGGCGCAGACCTTGATCACCGGCGAGATCGCCGAGCCCACCACAGAGCCGCGCCCGGTGGTGAAGAGCGTCAGGTGCGCTCCGCAGGCGATCAGTTCGACGATCTCGGCGTTGTCGGAGATGTTGGGAAAGCCGAACCGCACCTCGCCGTCGGGCACCACGTCGAGCAGGTAGAGGCCGCCGCTGACCGGCTGGTCGCCGGGCTTGAGGATGCCCACGATCGGGGCCGAGCCCGACTTGGAATAGGCCCCCATCGACTTTTCTTCCTGGGTCGTCAGCCCGCCTTCGGCGTTGCCCGGCGCGAAGCTGCCGTAGCCCATGACGGTGTAGTAGGCCTCGGCCTTGCGGACGCTGGCCTCCAGCGCGATCCCAAGCTCCGGCGTGATCGCGCGATCGGCCATGATCTTCTCGCAGCCGACCAGCTCGCCCGTCTCCTCGAAGACGCAGGCCGCGCCGGCCGCGCCCAGGCGGTCGAACGCGCGCCCGACCGCGGGGTTGGCGGTGATGCCGCTGGTGCCGTCAGAGCCGCCGCAGATGGTGCCGATCACCAGTTCGGAGACGTCCATGGGCGTGCGCGGGGCCTGGCCTGCGACGGCTTTCAGGCGGGCGACGGCTTCGACGCCCTTGCGGACGGTCTGCGCCGTGCCGCCGCTCTCCTGGATGACCAGCACCTCCACGGGGCGTCCGCTGGCGGCGATCGCGGCGCGCAGGGCCTCGCGGTTGAAGCTCTCGCAGCCCAGCGAGATCAGCAGCACCCCGCCGACATTGGGATGCGTGCCGATGGCCTGCATGACCTTCAGCGCATAGGCGTTGGGATAGCAGCCGGGAAAGCCGATCAGGTGGACGTCGGGATCGTCGCTCTTCGTGACGATGGTGCGGGCCACGTGATGGGCGCATTCGACCAGGTAGGCCACCGCCACGACATTGCGGATCCCCTTGCGACCGTCGGCCCGCAGGAAGCCGGTCAGGGCGCTCATGACGAGGCCTCGCCGGTCGCCTGGCGGGTGTGGCTGGCGATGTAGTCGCTCTTCATGTTGTGCATGTGGACATGGGCGCCGGGCGCGGCGGGCGCGGTCATCGAGCCGATCGGCGCGCCGTACTTCAGCACCTTGTCGCCGACGGAAAGGGCGTGGCGGGCGATTTTGTGGCCGACGGCGACGTCGTGCGGCGCGGCCAGCATCGCGCCGTCGATCTCGATCGCCTGGCCGGCCTGGATGGCGGCGGCCAGCACGAGAACGTTGTCGTCCGGATGCAGCAGGATCGGCTTCACGCGGCGGCTCGCGAGACGGGCGTCGGCGCGTCGGGATGCAGCAGACCCTCGGCGCGCAGGTCRCTCCAGAGGGCGGCGGGCAGCTGCATCTCCATCCAGGCGACGGCGTCGGCGACCTGGGCGGGGCCGGCCATGCCGGGGATGACGCTGGCGACGGCCGGGTGGGCGAGGGGGAACTGCAGGGCCGCCGCGGCCAGAGGAACGCCGTGGGCGGCGCAGACGCGGCGCAGGCTCTCCACCCGTGCGACGATCTCGGCTCCGGCCGGTGCGTAATCGTAATGGATCGGCCCGCCGCCGGGCTTCTCGACCAGAGCGCCCGAGTTGAACGGGCCGCCGACGATGATCTTCACGCCCCGCTGCCGGCAGCGCGGCAGGAAGCCGTCCAGAGCGGTCTGTTCCAGCAGGGTGTAGCGGCCGGCCAGCAGGAAGACGTCTAGGTCGGCGTGATCCAGCGCCTCCTCGCAGACGGCCTGCTCGTTGACGCCCAGGCCGATGGCGTCGGTCGCGCCGGCGTCCTTCAGCTGGCGCATGGCGCGGTAGCCGCCGTCCAGGAAGGCGCGCATGTGGCCGGCGTGGGCCTCGCCGTGGGTCAGGCGGCCCAGGTCGTGGGCCAGCAGGATGTCGACGCGGTCACGTCGCAGGCGGCGCAGGCTGGCCTCGAACGAGCGCATGACGCCGTCGTAGCTGTAGTCGAACACCGGCTCGAACGGGGCGGGGTCGACGAAGCCGTGGCGTTCGCGCCGGTCGGTCTTAATAGGCTCCAGCACGCGGCCGACCTTGGTGGAGACGATGACGTCGCGGCCGGCCAGCGCCTCGCCATGGCGGGTCTCGCTGAGGCCGAAGCCATAGTGCGGGGCGGTGTCGAAATAGCGGATGCCTGCGGCCAGCGCCGCGTCGATCACCGCGCGGGCCTGGGCGTCGGACACGGCGGCGTAGAGGTTGCCCACGGCCGCGCCGCCGAAGCCCAGTCGCGGCAACCGCGCCAGGGCCTGCGATCGCTCTTGGGCGACGTCCATCCGCGCTTCCATCCCGTTTATTTATAAAATCGATGTTGCTGGTAAAATTCCATCGCTCGCGCAACGAGTCAATCCGCCACGCATCAAGCGCAGCCATCAGGGCAAAGAAAAAGGGCCCGCCGTGAAGCGGGCCCAGTCAGGGGAAGGAGAAGAAGAGGTCTAGCGGCGCACGCGCAGCGTCACGCCGAAGGTGCGCGGATCGCCCAGGGTGCCGGTGATGGCGCCGGTGTTCCCCGCGCCCAGCGACAGGTAGTAGAGCTTGTCGAAGACGTTACGGCCCCAGACCTGCAGGTCCCAGCTGCCATCCTCGGCGCCGATGCCGGCCCGCAGGTTCAGCAGGGTGTAGCCCTTGATCTTGGAGTACTCCGAGTTCGAGGCGCTGGTGTAGTAGGACGACTTGTAGCTGGCGTCGTAGCCGGCATAGGCCTGCAGGCCGTCGCCGCGCCAGGTTCCGGCGGCCTTGCGATACTCGCCGCCGGTCGAGGCGGCCCACAGCGACGCGCCGGGCAGGCGGCGGCCGGTGAGGTTGCAGTAGGTCGTCAGGTGGATCTCGATCGGGCAGGCGGCCTGCTCGTAGCTGGTGTAGCTGGCGTCGTTGTAGGTGGTCGAGCCGTAGAGGGTCAGGCCGTCGATCGGAGCGGCCCGCAGGTCCAGTTCGACGCCGCGGCTGCGCACGCTGCCGGCGTTGGTCAGGTAGCTGGCGTTGTTGATCAGGTTGACCGCCGTGGTCTGGTAGCCGTCGTCCTGCGTCCAGAAGAGGGCGAGGTTGGCGGTCAGCCGGCGCTCGAACCAGGTGCTCTTCAGGCCGGCCTCGTAGGCGTCGATGGTCTCCGGCGCGATGACCGGATCGACGGCGTTGGCGCCGGAGGTGTTGATGTTCGACAGGTTCAGGCCGCCGGCCTTGTAGCCCCGGGCATAGGTCGCATAGACCAGCGGGCCGGCGTCGAAGGTGTAGGCCAGGGTGATGTTGCCGGTCAGGCTGTCGCCCGAGGTCTTCGAGGCGAACTTGTTGGCCGCGCCGAAGCGGGCCCGCAGGGCGAGCGCGGTGGCCTGGTCGGCGGCGCTGAGGCCCGACAGGTCCGCGCCCCAGGCGGTCTGGTCGAACCAGCCGGTCATCTTCTCGTAGGTGTAGCGAAGGCCGCCGGTGATGTCGAAGCGGTCGGTGACGTGCCAGGTGCCTTGCGCGAAGGCCGCCGCGCTGGTGGTCTCGGGGCTGGAGTGGCTGACGATCGAGTAGTTGTTCAGCGCCGCCGCCCGCACCGTGGCCGAAGCCGCCGCCGGGGCCAGCAGCCAGTCGGCCGCCGCCGGGCCGTAGTAGTTGACGGCCTCGGCCTCCAGATCCTGCCAGAAGTAGTAGAGGCCGGCGACGTAATCGAGCTTGCGGTCGCCTTCGGAGCGGATGCGCAGTTCCTGGCTGAACTGCTGCTGGTCGTTGTCCTGGTGGGCGTCGATGATCGCCGAGACGGTCGTGCCGTCGGCGTCGTTGTGCGGACGCCAGTGCCAGCCGCGCCAGGCGGTGACCGAGGTGATGGTGGCGTCGGCCAGCTTGTAATCGACGATCGCCGAGACCCCGCCATGGGTCTCGAAATAGCTGTTCTTGGTGTTGGTCGAGACGCGGCGCGCGCCCGGATCGATCGGCGGCGGCGTGAAGCCGACGCGGGCGGCGCGGGCCAGATAGCCGTTGGGATAGGCCGCGCCGTCGTCGGCATAGTTGGTGAACAGGCCGGTCAGGACGCTGGCGCTGGTGTTGGAATACTGCTGGCCGTAGTCGCCGGAGAGCTTGATCGAAAGGCTCTCGTTCGGGGTCAGCAGGAACTGAATCCGGCCGCCGAAGTCGTGATAATCCTGGGTCTTCGACCCGTCATAGACGTTGGTCATGTAGCCGCCGCGCTGGGTGTTGGCCAGCGAGACGCGGTAGGCCAGCTTGTCCTCGACGATGGGTCCTGAGCTGATCAGGTGGGCCTGGAAGTAGTCGTAGTTGCCGCCGGTGACGTCGGCGCTGAACTCCGGGGTGAACTTCGGCTCCTTGGTGGCGATCACCAGGGCGCCGGCCGAGGTGTTCTTGCCGAACAGCGTGCCCTGCGGACCGCGCAGCACCTGCACGGAGTCGAGGTCGGCCAGGTCGAACACCGCCTGGCCCGGACGGCCCAGATAGACCTGGTCGAGATAGACGCCGACCGCCGACTGCAGGCCGTCGTTGTAGACCGAGACGTTGTTGCCCAGGCCCCGGATGTTGATGCTGGTGTTGCGCGGGTTGGTGACGCTGACCGACAGGCTGGGCGACAGGGTCTGCAGGTCGYGGACGTTGAAGGCGCGGGCGGCTTCCAGCTGGGCGCCGCCGAAGGCCGAGACGGCCACCGGCACGGTCTGGGCGTCCTCGTCGCGGCGACGGGCTGTGACGACCACGGCCTCCAGGCCCACGGAGTCGTTCGCCGAGGCGGTGGTCGGCTCGGGAGCGGTCTCGGCGGCGAGGGCGGGCGTGGCGCCGGCCATCAGGGCGACGCACGAGGCGGCCAAGGCCAGGCGACGCAGCGTCACGTTGTGGTTGTGGTCACGGCGAGTATTCGCCTGATGGATAGAAACGAGTACGCCCGACATCGCGAGGAGCCCCCATAAACGGCAAGAACAACCGCAGAAAAACGACGATCAGTGACGCGTCGGCGGGCCCTTCGCCGATGCGTCGTCGTTGCGGTGCGAGGGGAGCTTTAAATCCCAACTACTCCGATCGGCATTACAGAAATTCTCAACAGCGCGTTTCGAAATTGTCGTAAGAGCGCTCGCCGCCGGAGGCCTTAGGGGGAAAGGAGAACACGAGGGAAAGCGTCATGAAGACCCATCACACGACCTTGCGCGCACGGCTGCTGGCCGGCGCCCTGATCGCCGCGACCAGCCTCGCGGGCAGCCTGGCCAGCGCAGCGGAACCTACGGTTCCGGCCGCGACCCGCGCCGTCGAGAAGCGTCCGAACTTCTTGGTCATCGTCGCCGATGACTTGGGCTATTCTGACCTGGGCGCGTTCGGCGGCGAGATCGAGACGCCCAACCTGGACGCCCTGGCCAAGGCCGGCGTACGGCTGTCGGGCTTCCACACTGCGCCGACCTGCTCGCCGACTCGCTCGATGCTGATGACCGGCTCGGACAACCACCAGGTTGGCCTGGGCTCGATGGCCGAGGTTCTGACCCCGGGCCAGAAGGGCAAGCCGGGCTACGAGGGTTATCTCAACGACCGCTCGGTGACCGTGGCCGAACTGCTGCGCGACAGCGGCTATCGCACCCTGATGGCCGGCAAGTGGCACCTGGGCCTGGCCGACGACCAGTCGCCGGCCGCACGTGGCTTCGAGCGCTCCTACGCCCTGCTGCAGGGCTTGCAGAACCACTTCGGCGAGGACCAGACCGAGGCCTACAAGGCCGCCGGCGCGGCCTCGACTTTCCGCGAGGACGGCAAGGTGGTGACCTATCCCAAGGGCGTCTACTCGGCCGATTTCTACGGCGACAAGATGGCCCAGTTCATCCGCGATGGGGCGGGCGATAGCCGGCCGTTCTTCGCCTACCTGACCTTCACCGAGCCGCACTGGCCGCTGCAGGCTCCGCCCGAGACCATCGCCAAGTACAAGGGCCGCTACGACGCCGGCTACGAGGCGCTGCGCGAGCAGCGGCTGGCCAGGCTCAAGGCGCTGGGCCTGGTTCCCAAGGACGTCAAGCCGCATCCGTTCATCGACACGCCGGCCTGGAAGTCGCTGACCGCCGAGCAGAAGAAGGACCAGTCGCGTCGCATGGAGATCTATGCGGCGATGGTCGACCGGATGGACCAGAACATCGGCAAGGTGGTCGCCGCCCTCAAGGCGAGCGGCCAGTACGACAACACCGTCATCGTCTTCCTGTCGGACAACGGCGCGGAAGGCAGCCGCATCGACACCGTGCGCGGCGTCACCGATCCGGCCAAGCTGGCGACCCTGCCGGTCGACAACAGCTTCGACAATCTGGGCGCAGGCTCCTCGCACGTGGGCTACGGCCCCGGCTGGGCGCAGGCGGCCACGGCTCCGACCCGCCAGGTCAAGGGCTACACCACCGAAGGCGGCATCCACACGCCGGCCATCGTCGAAGGGCCGGGCGTCAAGGGCGATGGCCGCATCGTCGACTCTCTGGCCCACGTGGCCGACGTCGAGGCCACGGTGCTGGAGCTGGCCGGGGTGAAGCGCCCCGAGACCTATCGCGGCCGCGCGGTCGCTCCGTCGATCGGTCGCTCGTGGGTTCCGGCCCTGGCCAGCGCCGACGCCGGAGTGCGCGGTCCGCAGGACCTGGTGGCCTGGGAGCTGTTCTTCCGCCGCGCGGTGCGCCTGGGCGAGTGGAAGGCGGTCTATCTGCCCAGCGCGCCGGGCGGGGCGGCCTATTCGCGCGAGGCGGTGCTGCCGGCCAACTGGCAGCTCTTCAACCTCAAGAGCGACCCGGCCGAGGCCGTCGACCTGGCCGCCAGCCAGCCCGACAAGCTGAAGGAGCTGGTCGAAGCCTGGAACCGCTACGCCGCCCAGAACGGCGTGGTCCTGCCGCCGCCGCCCGCGCCCGCCAAGGCCGGCGCGCGCTGATGCGGCGCGGCCTTCCTGGAGCGGCGGCGGTGGTGGCGATGCTGGCGGGCCTTTCGGCCGGCGGCTTCACGACCGCCGATCCGGCGGGCGTGGAGGTTGCGGCGATCCGCGCCGCGCCTGCGGGCGCCTGCAAGACCCGGGAAGGCCGCGCCTTCATTCCGGCCGGCGAGGTGTCGCTGGGCGAGGACGGTCCGGGGCGGCCGGGCAGGGCGGTGACGGTGGCGGGCTTCTGGCTTGATCGCCACGAGGTGACCAACCGCCAGTTCGCCGCCTTCGTCGACGCCACGGGCTACGTCACGCAAGGCGAGCGCTACGGGGCCTCGGCGGTGTTCGTCCAGCCCGAGCACCTGTCGGGCATGGACGACGCTGGCCAGTGGTGGAAGCTGGTGCGCAAGGCCAACTGGCGTCGGCCGCATGGCGGCGGCGCTGACGACCTGGCCCATGCCGACGAGCCGGTGGTGCACGTGGCCTATGCCGATGCGGCGGCCTATGCCCGCTGGGCCGGCGGGCGCCTGCCGACCGAAGCCGAATGGGAGCGCGCGGCGCGCGGCGACCAGTCGGGCCCGCGCGCGCCGCAGGCCTGGGCCTATGACGACGACGGCAAGCCGACCGCCAACACCTGGCAGGGCGATTTCCCGCTGGCGCAAAGCAACGAGGATCACTTCACGGGCCTTGCGCCGGTCGGTTGCTTTTCGTCCAACGCCTTCGGCCTCGTCGACATGATCGGCAACGTCTGGGAGTGGACGGCCAGCGCCGCCGGAACCTCGGGCGTCGAGCGCCTGATCAAGGGCGGCTCGTTCCTCTGCGCCTTCAACTACTGCGCCAATTTCCGCCCGGCCGCCTGGCAGGCGCAGGAAGAGGGGATCGGAACCTCGCACGTGGGGTTCCGGGTGGCGTATGAAAAGGCGGCGTGAGCCGATCACCAAGGCCCGTCATTCTCGCCCATGTGGCGAGAATCCCTCTGTCGGCTGCAAGGGCGGATGGGGCGGCGTGCTCAGCACGCCGCTTGCGTCTCGCGAGCCAGCGGAACCAGGGTTTCCCGCCACAAGGGCGGGAATGACGGGAGAATGGTGAAGCGCGTTAGCCCACGATCTCGTTCGCATCTCCATCCAGGTCCACCCGCTGCCGCACGATCTTCAGCCGATCCCCCGCGTCGCGCATCTCGTAGAGCTTGCCGCGGGCGTTCTTGAAGGGGCGGTGGACCACCATCATCAGCTGGCCGTCGAAGCGGTTGAACAGCATGCCGTGGCCGCTGTCGTGGCGGACCAGCGGCGGCAGCTGCTCCCACGGCCCCTCGATCGTTCCGCGGGGCGAGCGCGCCTGCGACTGGACGTAGCCGTCCTTGTCGTAGCTGGACCACAGCATCAGCAGCTGGCCGGTGTTGCTGGTGAAGAGCTGCGGGCCGTCGGTGACGTAGGCCAGATCGCCCTCGGGCTGCTTCTTGCCGTCGGCCCAGGGCGCCTGGCTGGCGGTGAACAGCGTGCGCGGCGGCCCGGCGGCGGCCAGGTCGTCGGTGAGGGGCAAGGCTTCGATGGCGCCGTCGCCCACCTGCAGCCACTCGCGTGAATAGACGTACCAGGGCCGCCCGTCCGGCGCGACGTAGAGCGTGCCGTCTAGGGTCATCCGTTCTTTCGGCGCGATCGGCTCGCCGCCACGGACCACGGTGAATGGTCCCTCGGGACTGTCGGAGACCGCCAGGATCGTGCCCCGCCGATAGGGGCTGCGCTTGCCGACCGGCGGCAGAAGCGCGGCCTCGTCATGGAAGGTGGCGAACAGAAACCAGCGGCCGCGCCACGGATGAACCTCCGGCGCCCAGGCCCCGCCCTTGAACCAGGCGTCGGTGGGAGCCTGGAATACGCAGCGCGGCTTTTCCCAGTTCGCCAGATCGCGGCTGACATACATCATCACGCCCAGGCCGGGCGCTCCGCTGAGGCGGGAGATGTTGGAGGTGTAGAGCCGGTAGAGCCCCGCCTGCGTGTCGGCGACCATGAACGGGTCGTGCAGCGGCATGTTGGGCAGGCGCAGCATCGGTTCGGCGCGAGCGGCGGCGGGCGCCAGCGCCAGGGCGGGGGCCCCGAGGGCGACGGCCCGTCGCGAGGTGTCGATGGGCATGCTTCCTCCGGGCGACGCGATACGAAGCGCGATCTAGGAAGACATGGCGGCGCTTTGCAACGGCGAGGGCAGGGGGCAAGCTGGCGGCGTTGTCGCGGTGTGCGGCAAAGGTCGTGCTGGCCTATCGGTGTTTTAGGGCATAAACCTCGGCCGATAACGAAGCATGCGACAGAGGCTGGCCCAAAACAGCCTCGCCCCTAGGAGGAACGCGTTGATCGAGTCGGTTCTGATCGCCAATCGCGGCGAGATCGCGCGCCGGATCATCCGCACCGCGCGCGAGATGGGCGTGCGCACGATCGCCGTCCACTCGGAGGCCGACACCCACGCGCCGTTCGTGATGGAGGCCGACATGGCCATCCTGATCGGCGGCTCGCCGGCACGTGAAAGCTATCTCGATCCGGCCAAGATCCTGGCCGCCGCGCGCCAGACCGGCGCCGAGGCGATCCACCCCGGCTACGGCTTCCTGTCGGAGAACGCCGACTTCGCCCAGGCCGTGATCGACGCAGGGCTCGTCTGGATCGGCCCGCCGCCGTCGGCGATCCGCGCCATGGGCCTGAAGGACGCCGCCAAGAAGGTCATGATCGAGGCTGGCGTGCCGACCACGCCGGGCTATCTGGGCGACGACCAGTCGGTGGAACGCCTGACGACCGAGGCCGGAAAGATCGGCTTCCCGGTGCTGATCAAGGCCGTGGCCGGCGGCGGCGGCAAGGGCATGCGCAAGGTCGATCGGGCGGAAGACTTCGTCGAAGCCCTGGGCTCGTGCCGCCGCGAGGCCGCCGCCAGCTTCGGCGACGACCGCGTGCTGCTGGAAAAGTGGGTCACCCGTCCGCGCCACATCGAGGTGCAGGTGTTCGGCGACCAGTTCGGGGACGTCGTCCACCTGTTCGAGCGTGACTGCTCGCTGCAGCGCCGCCACCAGAAGGTCATCGAGGAAGCGCCGGCCCCCGGCATGGACGAGGAGACGCGCGAGGCCGTCTGCGGCGCGGCCGTGCGCGCCGCTCAGGCCGTCGGCTATGTCGGCGCGGGCACCGTGGAGTTCATCGCCGACGCCAGCGAGGGCCTGCGCGCCGACCGCATCTGGTTCATGGAGATGAACACCCGGCTGCAGGTCGAGCATCCGGTCACCGAGATGGTCACCGGCCAGGACCTGGTCGAGTGGCAGCTGCGCGTCGCCTCGGGCGAGCCGCTGCCGCTGGCCCAGGACGAGATCGAGCTGCAGGGCTGGGCCATGGAGGCGCGCCTCTATGCCGAGAACCCGGCCACCGGCTTTTTGCCCTCGACCGGGCCTCTGAAGCACTTCCGCCTGCCGGAGGGCGACGTACGCGTCGACAGCGCGGTGGAGGAGGGCGGCGAGGTCACGCCGTTCTATGATCCGATGATCGCCAAGCTGATCGCCCACGGCGTCGACCGCGAGGACGCCGCCCATCGCCTGGCCGAGGCCTGCAAGCTGGTCGAGGTCTATCCGGTCAAGACCAACGCCGCCTTCCTGGCCGCCTGCGCGAGCCATCCCGACTTTGTCGAGGGCGCGATCGACACCGGCTTCATCGCCGCGCGGCTGGACGAACTGGTCGAGCGCCAGTTCTCGGACGCTCCGACCCTGGCCGCCATCGGCCAGCGGCTGGAGACCTTCATGGCCGCCGATCAGCCCAAGGCCGACCCGTGGGCCAGCGCGCCCTCGCGCCTGCTGGGCTTCCGCATGGGCGCGCCGCGCGCGGCCATGGCGCTGCCGCTGACCGTGGACGGCGCCAGGGTTCCGCTGCGGGTGGGGCTGGTGACCGGCGCCGGCGACGACTGGTCGTGGGACATCACCGTCGAGGACGGCCGGCCGCTGGACGACGTCGACGTGCTGCCCGGCGTCTATGGCCGCGATCCGCTCTATGTGTTCGAGGGCGGCGACGTGCGCGAGTTCGACTTCGCGCCCCAGGTCGGCGGCGGCGCCCATGGCGCGGCCTCGGACGGGGCGATCCTGTCGCCGATGCCGGGCAAGGTGGTGTCGGTGGCGGTTTCGGCCGGCCAGTCCGTGACCAAGGGCCAGACCCTCCTGGTGCTGGAAGCCATGAAGATGGAGCACGCCCTGGCCGCGCCGTTCGACGGCATGGTGGGCGAGCTCACGGCCGTAGCCGGCGGCCAGGTGGCCGAGGGCGTGGTGCTGGCCCGGCTTGAGGCTGTCTAACCTAAACCTCTCCCTATGGGAGAGGTGGGTTTGGAGCGGTGAGGGAGGTTCTAAGCCGGCAGCCTCGCCAGTTCGCTGTCCTCGTCCTCGCTTTCGTCCAGCGCGCCCAGTTCGCCCCGGGCCCGCGCGGCCTTGCCGTAAAGCAGCTCGAACAGCGGGCTGGCCATCAGGGTGGTGATGATCGCCATCAGCACCAGCATCGAGAACAGCGCTGGGCCGATGATGCCCTTCTGCAGGCCGATGTTAATGATGATCAGCTCCATCAGGCCGCGGGCGTTCATCAGGGCGCCGATGCCGCAGGCGGTGGCGTTGTCCTGACCGGTGAGGCGCGCGGCGGCCCAGCAGGCGCCGCCCTTGGCCAGGATCGAGCCGGCCAGGATCACCGCGGTCACGGCGACCAGGCTGATGCTGTTGACCATGGTCAGCTGGGTGTGCAGGCCCGAGAAGGTGAAGAACATCGGCAGCAGCAGGACGACCGCGAACGGCTCCAGCTGCTTCTTGACCTCGCGGCTCAGCACGCCGCGCGGCAGCACCGTGCCCAGGATGAAGCCGCCGAACACCGCGTGGATGCCGACCGCGTCCATGGCCCAGGCGCTGAGCATGAACAGCATGACCACCACGCCTAGGATGTTGGGGGTGACCTTGCCTTCGCGCTCGGCCCAGCGGCCCAGCGGGGCCAGGAGCTTGGGGCCCAGGGTGATCATGAAGACGGCGAACAGGCCGCCGCCGACGATGGCCTTGACGGCAACGGCCGGACCGCCGCCGAAGGTGGCCAGCACGATGGCCAGCACCGTCCAGGCGCCGGCGTCGTCGATGGCGCCGGCCGACAGCGAAAGCGTGCCGAGCGGGGTCTTGGACAGGCCGCGCTCGTGGATGATGCGGGCCAGCATCGGGAAGGCGGTGATCGAGATCGCCGCGCCCATGAACAGCGTGGCCTGGAAGGTGTCGATGCCCTTGCCGAACAGGCCAAGGCTCAGCAGCCACGGCGCGATGCCCACGGCCACCAGGAACGGCGCGGCCATGCCCGACAGCGACACGGCCGCCGCGCTCTTGGCGTTGCTCTTGAAGTGGTCGGCCTGGAAGCCGAGGCCGACCAGGAACATGTAGAGGCCGACGCCCATCTGGGCGCCGACATAGAGCACGCTTTTGGAGTCCTTGGGGAACAGCATGTGCTGGATGTCGGGGGCCAGCAGGCCCAGCAGCGACGGGCCCAGCAGCACGCCGGCGATCATCTCGCCCACCACCTGAGGCTGGCCCAGATACTTCTTCGCGAGCCAGCCGACGAGCCGGCTGACGGCGATGATCACGAACATCTGCAAAAAGAAGACAACGCTGAGCTCAGCCGCCGTCATGGTCCCATTCCCCCGAAATCGCGCCGTCATTCGACGGTCGCCGTCTCTTCCCTTGACGCTCCGATATCATCGGTCGGGAACCGGACCTAGATGTTAAATGATAGCGTTGTCACGTAGTCGCCGGAGGCGAGCGCTTGCGCGGCGACCGCAGCGCGCTAAATCCGCGTACATGGCTCTGCACATGATCAAGCTGGTCGTAGGCTGCGACACGATCGACGACCTCGTCGCCTGGCACAAGGAAGGTCATCCCTGGGTGATGCACACCCGCATGACCCCCAAGCGGATCGACGAGATCCTCGACGGCGGCTCTCTGTATCGGGTGTTCAAGGGCCAGGTGCTGTGCCGCCAGACGATCCTGGCCATCGACACGGTGGGCGAGGGGCAGAACGCGCGCTGCGAGGTCACGGTCGACCCGACCATCGTGCGCGTCGCGCCCCAGCCGCGCCGGGCCTTCCAGGGCTGGCGCTATCTCAAGCCCGAGGACGCGCCGCCCGACCTGAGCGAAGGCGAGGCCGCCGACATGCCGCCGGAGCTGGCTCGCCAACTCCGGGAGCTCGGGGCCTGGTGATCGCTTAGCGGATCATCAACCCAGGCGTGCGAAGCTGGCCGCTCGACCTTTTCGGGGAGAGCGAAGATGCGACTGGCCTATATGGCGCTCGGCATGGGTTTGCTGTTCCTGGCGATGGTGATCGCCGTCGGCATCGCCCTGGTGGCTAAGGGGTAGGGCGCTTAAGCGCCCATGTTGTCGATCAGGCGGGTCTTGCCCAGCCAGGCGGCCGCCAGCAGGCGAGCCTTCGCGCCGTGCAGCGCATCGGGACCCAGGCGTGACAGGTCGTCGGCGTCGCGGAAATCGAAGTAGTCCACCTGACGGAAGCCGGCGGCCTCGAGCGCGGCCTTGCCGGCGGCTTCGGCCGTCTCGACGCGTTCGCCCGCCTGCACGGCGGCGATGGCGGCCTTCATGGCGTTGGGCAGGGCCACGGCGGCGGCGCGTTCCTCGCTCGTGAGGTAGGCGTTGCGCGAGGACAGGGCCAGGCCGTCCTCGGCGCGGGCGGTCGGCGCGCCGACGATCTCGACGGGCAGATCAAGGTCGCGGGTCACGCGCCGGATGACCTGCAGCTGCTGGTAGTCCTTCTCGCCGAAGACGGCGATGTCGGGCTCGGCCTGGATCAGCAGCTTGGTGACCACGGTGGCCACGCCGCCGAAGAACTGCGGGCGGGCCGCGCCCTCCAGCGGCTCGGAGACGCCCGTCAGGTTGATCGTGGTCGAGAAGCCCTGCGGGTACATCTGCGCCGCGTTCGGGGCGAACAGCAGGTCGCAGCCGGCGCTTTCCAGCAGTTGGGCGTCGCGGGCCTCGCCGCGCGGATAGGCGTCGAAGTCCTCGTGCGGGGCGAACTGCTTGGGATTGACGAAGACGCTGGCCACGGTGCGCTTGACGCGGGTCTGGGCCAGGCGGACGAGCGACAGGTGGCCGTCGTGCAGCGCGCCCATGGTCGGGATCAGGCCCACCTGTTCGCCCGCGGCCTTCCAGGCGCGGACCTGCTCACGCAATTCGGCGACGGTGCGGACGATACGGGTCATGTCGGGGGAACTCTGCTGCGACGCAAAAACGAGCGTTCGGACGCGCGGCTTATGGCCGATATGGGACAGCGGGTCCACCTGCGACACCGAGTCTGTGGACGCAGGGCGCCATAAGATTGACGCTAGGAGCGCGCAGGGCGTTTCATGCGCGTTAAGATTTTGGTTAGATTCGCCCGAGTCGGCGGAACGAAGGATGAAGCCTATGGCCGAAACGCGCGTGATCGTCGTCGGCAACGAAAAGGGCGGGGCCGGCAAGTCCACCATCGCGATGCACCTGATGACGTCGCTGCTGTACGGCGGCGCCCGGGTCGCGATCATGGACCTGGACCTGCGCCAGTGCACCAGCATGCGGTTCTGCGAGAATCGCGCGGCCTGGCTGGCCGGCAACGACGTCAAGTTGCCGATGCCGCAGACCTTCCGCCTCAGCGACGACGACATCGCCCTGGCGGCGGCGTCGGAAGCCGAGCAGGTGGCCGCGTTCGAGAAGGCCTTCCTGGCCGCGCGCGAGGTCGCCGACTTCGTGCTGATCGACACCCCCGGCGGCGACACCCAGATCACGCGCATGGCCCACGGCCTGGCCGACCTGATCGTCACCCCGATGAACGACAGCTTCGTCGACTTCGACATGCTGGGCCACGTCGACCCGGTGACCATGGAGCTGCAGAAGCCCAGCCTCTATTCCCAGACGGTGTGGGAGGCCCGCAAGGCCCGCGCCATGGCCGGCCAGCGCCAGCCGCTGGACTGGGTGGTGCTGCGCAACCGCCTGGCCACCACCGAGGCCCGGAACCGCAAGCGCCTGGAAGACCGCCTGACGGCCCTGGCCAAGCGCGTGGGCTTCCGCATGGGCCCCGGCCTGCGCGACCGCGTGATCTATCGCGAGCTGTTCCCGTTCGGCCTGACCATCGCCGACCTGTCGACCCAGGTCCGTCCGGTGCCGGTGTCGCTGCAGCATCTGGCCGCGCGCCAGGAACTGCGGGCGCTGATGCACTCGCTTGGCCTGGCCGCCTTCTCGGGCGAAACTCTGCTCGCCGCCCAGTAATCGGCTGGGGCGGCGCCGGGTCCGCGCATGCTCTTCTATCTGATCCTCGGCGCGGTGGTCGTCGCCTGGTTGCTGTGGGGAAAGCGCAAGCCGCTTTTCGCCGGCGAGGGCTGGCGGATCGGCGCGGGCGTCATGTCGGCCGCCGCCTTCGCGGGCGCGGCCTATACCGGCGTCCGCAGCCAGTGGCCGGTGGCCATCGCCCTGGGCGTGATCGGCCTGTGGTGCGCCACCTCGGCCCGCCAGCGGCCGGTGGTTCGCAAGGTCGCCGAGCCGACCAAGGCCCAGCTTTCCGCCAGCGAAGCCCGCTCGATCCTCGGGGTCGACGCCAAGGCCGGCCCCGACGAGATCCAGGCCGCCTACGCCCGCCTGATCCGCCTGGCCCACCCCGACAAGGGCGGTACGGCGGGACTGGCGGCGCAGCTGAACGCCGCGCGAGACCGGCTGCTCAAGGGGCGGTGAGGGAGCTCTCCTCATTGTCATCCCGGCCGTAGCGAAGCGGAGCGCCGGGATCTCCAGTCCGGCGTGGGAGATCCCGGCTCTACGGCTGCGCGCCTTCGGCCGGGATGACAGGGATGTTGGGGCAAAGAAAAAGCCGGCGACCGCGAGGTCGCCGGCTTTCCTGTTTCTGGCTCGGCGCCTGCGATCAGCGCGGAGCGATGACCATGCAGGGCTGGCGCTTGGCGGTGATCGCCGAGCAGGCCGCGCGGGCGGCGTCGGCGGTCATGCCCTGGAACTGGGCGCGGAAGGCGCCGCCGGCGGCGCTGACCACGGCGCCCTCGGCGTCGGAGACGGCCTTGGCGAAGCGGCCGCGGACGATGGAGAGCTGCTTGTTGGCCAGGCTCTTGGACTGGAAGGCGCCGACCTGGACGCTCCACTCGCCCTTGGTCTTCTTCGGCGCCGGCTTGGCGGCGTCCTTGGCGGCCTTGAGGGTGGGGGAGACCTTCACCGGGGCGGGCTTGGGGTTGTCGGTCAGCACGATCTTCAGGCCGGCCTGGTCGCCGTCGCCCTCTTCCGAGGAGGGGCGCATGATCGGGCCGGTCGGATCTTCTTCGTAGAGGTTGGCGGCGATGCTGGTGCGCTCGCCGTGCGAGCGGCGCTTCATCACGTCGAAGCCGGTGGTCAGCAGGTCTTCCATGTTGTTGTCGCGCCAGGCGGTGGACGAGCCGCCCAGGACCACGGCGATCAGGCGGCGGCCGTCACGCACGGCCGAGCCGGCGAGATTGTAGCCCGAAGCATTGGTGTAGCCGGTCTTCAGGCCGTCGAAGCCTTCCATGCTGGTGAGCAGGCGGTTGTGACCGCGCACGTAGTTGCCGCGGAACTCGAAGCCCTTGAGGCTGAAGTAGGAATAGTACTGCGGGAAGTCGCGCATGGTGGCGCGCGACAGGATGGCCAGGTCGCGGGCGGTGCTGATCTGGCGGCTGTCGGGCAGGCCCGAGGCGTTCACGAAGCGGGTGTTGCGCATGCCCAGCTCCTGGCCCCGCAGGGTCATCAGGGCGGCGAAGCGGCTTTCGCTACCGCCCAGCTTTTCGGCCATGGCGGTGGCGATGTCGTTGGCCGACTTAACGGCCATGGCGCGAATCGCCTCGTCGACGCTGAGGCTGTCGCCCGGACGCAGGCCCATCTTGGTCGGGGCCTGGGCGGCGGCGCGCGGCGAGATCGGCACGCGGTCGGTCAGCTTCAGGCGGCCTTCGCTCAGCGCCTCGAAGGTGAGGTACAGCGTCATCACCTTGGTGACCGAAGCCGGGTAGCGCGGGCTGTCGGCCCGTTTGTCGTAAAGGACTTCGCCCGAGTTGGCGTCGATCACGATGGCCGCGTACTTGGGTTCGGCGGCGTTCAGCTGCAGGTACGGGATCTGAGCCGAAGCGACGGTGGGAGCAGCGACGCCAACCAGCGAAGCCGCGGCGAGGCCGGCGGCGACGAGGAGGCGACGGGCGGATTTAAGCTTGGCGAACATGCGACAAACGTCCGTCATTTGAACTGAGCGGTTCCGCACCGCCACACGCGTGAGAGCTAGCATGCGCGTTGTCGCCTTACGCCAAAGTAAACAACTGGTGAGCGATTTCGCCGCACATTAAGATAAAACTTAGGCGTTGCGGCAACGCTTCGCTGCCTGGGCGTTCAGACCACGGAGCAGCTTCACCCTAGGTTATGGTGCGCTGCACAAAAACGTTTGACTGCTGCACTGCAACATGAGAAAACCATGTCGTCCCAACGCATGGCGCGGGATCGCGGCTGGAAAACTCCAAAAACGCCGCGTCGTCCCACCATGACCCGCCCAGGAGCCCTCCCCATGGCCGTCACCGAGACCCTGAAGAGCACCGTCGAGCAGTACACCTCCGCCAGCAACCAGGCGTTCAAGGATGGTGTCGACAAGTCCCTCGCCGCCCTGGCCGAAGCCAACACCCATTCCAAGAAGAACCTCGAAGCCGTGGTCGCCTCGGTGACCGCCGCGACCAAGGGCGCCGAAGCCCTGGGCGCCGAAGCCTTCGCCTACTCGAAGAAGGCCGCCGAGGACCAAGTGGCCGCCGCCAAGGCGCTGGCCGCCGCCAAGAGCGTGCAGGAAGCCGTCGAGCTGCAGACCGCCTGGGCCAAGTCGGCCCTGGAAGCCTACATCGCCCAGCTGAGCAAGGCCTCGGAGATCGTCTCGGCCTCGATCAAGGACTCGGTGAAGCCGCTGAACGAGCGCGTCACCGCCACGGTCGAGAAGTTCCAGGCCGCGCGTTAATTCGAAATTCGGAACGGCCCCGCTTGCGGGCCGTTCCGCAAGTCTACCCAGCCTTCAGGCTCGGACCTTTCGGTCCGGGCCTTTTTTCTTGCCCTTGGCCCAGACCCCGCGTCCGGGCCTTTATCCTTGCCCCTGGCCCGGCGGCGGCCGGGCCTTTTTCCTTGTACGAAGGCCCGCCCTTGCTAAGCATGCGCTCTCGGTAAGGGAGCGTTTGAATGTCGAAGGTGGAAGAGCGTCTGGCGGGTCTGGGGATCACGCTGCCGCAGCCGGCGGCCCCGGTGGCCAATTACGTGCCGTTCGTGCGGTCCGGAAACCTCGTCCACATCTCCGGCCAGATCTCCATCGATCCGGCGGGCGGCATCAAGGGCACGGTCGGCGTCGACGTCGACCTGGAGACCGCCCAGAAGGCCGCGCGCCTGTGCGGCGTGAACCTGCTGGCCCAGATCAAGGCCGCGGTCGGCGACCTCGACAAGGTGGCGCGGGTGGTCAAGCTGGGCGGCTTCGTGCAGGCCGGCCCCGACTTCATCGACATTCCCAAGGTCATCAACGGCTGCTCGGACCTGATGGTCGAGGTGTTCGGCGACGCCGGTCGCCACGCCCGTTCGGCCGTCGGCGTCTACAAGCTGCCGCTGGGCTTCGCCGTCGAGGTCGACGCGGTGGTGGAGGTCTTCTGATGCGCGCGCGTCCGCGGCCCGGGACCGAGGTGTTCGGCGAGGCGTGGGAGCGCCTCTTCGATCCGCCGATCGCGCACCGGGGCCTGTGGACGCCCGATGGCGCGCCCGAGAACTCGCTGGCCGCCTTCCAGGCCGCTTGCGCCAAGGGCTACTCCATCGAACTGGACGTGCAGCTGACGGCGGACGGCCAGGCGGTGGTCTTCCACGACGATCGCCTGGAACGCCTGACGGGCGTCGAGGGGCGCCTGCGCGACCACACCGCCGCCGAACTGGCCGCGATGAAGCTGTCGGGCACTGACGAGACCATCCCGACCCTGGCCGACGCGCTGGCCGTGATCGGCCACCGGGCCATGGTCCAGATCGAGCTCAAGACCCCGTTCGGCGAGGTCGGCGAGCTGGAGAAGAAGGTCTCTGAGATCCTGATCGACCATGCCGGTCCGATCGCCGTGATCGGCTTCAATCCTTACTCCCACGCCTGGTTCGCCGATCACAATCCGCAGGTCCTGCGGGGCCTGGATTCCTACAGCTGGAACGACGAGAACGCCCGCAAGCTGGCGCCGGAACTGCGCCGGTCGCTGGCGGCGCTGGAGCAGGTCGAGATCGCCAGGCCCGACTTCCTGGCCCTGGGTCTGGACATGCTGCCCAGCCCCCGCGCCGACGTCTTCCGCGCCAAGGGCATGCCGATCGTCGCCTGGACGGTGCGCTCGCCCGAGCAATGGGACGCCGTTTCCGACCATTGCGACAACCTGATCTTCGAGGGCTTCGCTGCGTGAGTTCGCTTAAGGCGGAGGTGCGCGTCCACCGCCGCATCGCCGATATCGGCCGCGAGGCCTGGGACGCCTGCGCCGGGCCCTCGGGTGATCCCTTCGTCAGCTTCGACTTCCTCGACATTCTCGAAGAGAGCGGCTGCGCGTCCGATCGCACCGGCTGGGCCCCGCATCACGTCAGCGTCGCCGACACCGACGGCGCCATCGCCGGGGTGATGCCGCTCTATCTGAAGAACCACAGCCAGGGCGAATACGTCTTCGACCACGCCTGGGCCGACGCCTATGAGCGGGCGGGGGGCGCCTACTATCCCAAGCTTCAATGCTCGGCGCCGTTCTCGCCGGTGACCGGACCGCGCCTGATCGCCCGGCCGGACGTGGATCCCGACGAGGCGAGGGCGGCCCTGCTGGGCGGCGCCTTGACCCTGTGCGAGCGCATCGGCGCCTCGTCGCTGCACGTGACCTTCCCGACGGAAGATGAGTGGGACTGGATGGGCGACCGGGGCCTGCTGCGCCGGCAGGACCAGCAGTATCACTGGGAGAACGCCGGCTACGCGACGTTCGACGACTTCCTGGCGGCCCTGTCGTCCAACCGCCGCAAGACCATCCGCCGCGAGCGTCGCGACGCCCAGGACGGACTGGAGATCGTCGCCCTGAGCGGCGACGAGTTGAGCGACGAGCACTGGGACGCCTTCTTCGGCTTCTACATGGACACAGGCGCGCGCAAGTGGGGGCGGCCATACCTGAACCGCCGCTTCTTCTCGCTGCTGCACGAGCGGATGGCCGACAAGGTGCTGCTGATCCTGGCCCGGCGGCCGGGCGGGCCATGGATCGCCGGCGCGCTGAACCTGATCGGCCGCGACTGCCTGTACGGTCGCCACTGGGGCTGCACCGAGGACGTGCCGTTCCTGCATTTCGAGCTCTGCTACTATCAGGCCATCGAGCACGCGATCAGGCTGGGCCTGCCGCGTGTCGAGGCGGGCGCGCAGGGCCAGCACAAGATCGCCCGCGGCTATCTGCCCAGCGCCGTCTACTCGGCCCACTGGATCGCCGACCCGGCCCTGCGCGAGCCGGTGGCCCGCTATCTGGAGCGCGAGCGCGAGGCGGTGACCGAGGACATGGTGATGCTCACTGAGGAGTACTCGCCGTTCCGGCACCAGGGCTAAAGCGCCAATCCCGGTTAGTGCAGAACAACCTCGGCGACCTTGTCGCGGTAGCTCTTCTTCGGATCCTCGCCGAGCATCAGCTTCACGCCGGCGAACAGGCTGTTCTCGTTGCGCCAGATCCGGGCGTGCTCGGGCTCGAAGCGCAGCAGGCGAAGCGTCGGGTCGGTCTTGCCGGTGAACCAGGCGGCCACGTACGGGCTCCAGAGTGCGTCGATGGCCTGCCGGTCGTTGTCTATGCGCAGACGGCCGTCGATCTCGGCGAACAGGTCGTGGCCCTTCGAGGCGAAGTGCATCACCGCGTCGCGCTCACGGTCGAGGGCGGCGACCATGTCGCAGTCGGCCGAGGTGAAGATCCATAGCGGGCCGCCTTGCTCGCTTTCCATCAGGGCGGTCATCGGCTGGCTGTGGCCGCCCTGGACGTCGGGCAGGCCCAGCATGACGGTGCGGTCGGCCCTCATGGCCTTCCAGAACCGGGCGGTGAGATCGGCTTCCTTGGACATGGTCTTGTCCTCCCGCCGTAGAAACGTGGCCGCGCCCGGCGCCGTTCCCGTCAGGAGCGGTCCCAGGCCGCCTTCAGCAGCGCCTTGACCTCGTCGTCGACCTCGGCCGGGGAGGCGAGGGGCAGCTTGGCCTTGAGCCGCTCCGACCAGCTTTCGTTCCTGGGCTCGGAAAGGCGAGGGGAGGCGTCGGGCGTCAGGGCAAGGCCCAGCGACACCGTTCCGCCCTTCAGCGGCCGGGCGGCGGCGAACTGCACCTTGCCCGACCAGGCCGTGAAGGCCTTGCGCTGGCCGGTGACGATGCCGGGGAAGTCCGCGACGGCCGCCTCGATCGCTTCCAGGATCGCGGTCGAGGCCGGGTCGGTCCACAGCGCCGCGCGCAGGCCGGCCGCGTCGTCCCAGCCGAGTTCCGAGGGGAAGGCCACGCCCAGGATGTGGGCGGCGCGGTTGACGCCCAGGCCGTGATTGGCCTTCAGCCAGTCGACGCGGGCCTTGGGCTTGGTCTCCTTGCAGTCGCGGCGGACGATCTCGACCCATTGCTCCAGGGTCTTGCCGGTGTTGCGCTCCAGGCTGGCCTGCACCGAGGCGAACCACTTCTTCTGGCGTTCGGTCAGGCCCTGGCCCGTCTCGTCGGTCTTGCCCACGCTTGCGCCCCCTCCCTGGTTTGCTAGGACCGTCCTCTACGCAAGGGAGCGGTCCATGAGCCTGACGGGAAGCTACGACGACGCCAACATCTTCGCCAAGATCGTGCGGGGCGAGATTCCCAGCGTGAAGATCTTCGAGGACGACGCGGTCCTGGCCTTCATGGACGCCTTCCCGCAGTCGCGCGGCCACGCCCTGGTGATCTCCAAGACCTCCAAGGCCCGCAACATCCTCGAGGTCGAGCCGCAGGTGCTGGCCGAGCTGGCCGCCGCGACCCAGAAGCTGGCGCGCGCGGTCACGGCGGCCCTGAAGCCCGACGGCGTGGTGGTCACGCAGTTCAACGGCGCTCCGGCCGGCCAGACCGTGTTCCACCTGCACTTCCACGTCATCCCCCGCTACGAGGGCGAGGCGCTCGGCCGTCACGGCGGCGGCATGGCCGACATCGACCAGCTGAAGGCCCTGGCGGCGAAGATCAGCGCGGCGCTTTAGGCGCACGGCTGGCGCGGCCCCCGCCGTCCGCTTCGCGGCCACCTCCCCCAGAGGGGGAGGGTCTTGGTCGGCGCCCAGATGCTCCCCCTGAAGGGGGAGGGTCTCTGGATGCGGCTTTTCGGCCGCGCGCCTTCGCTGCGATGGAGAAGGCGCGGGGCGTCCGGTCCGCAAACCCGACTGGACGTGCGATCAAAGAAAAAGGCCCGGATCGCTCCGGGCCTTTTCCATTCCTATGCGGCTCTGGGCCTTAGTCGGCCAGGGCCGGCTCCTCGGCGTCGTCCGACTTGCCGGACTTGCCTTCCGAGGCGCTTTCGATGTCGAAGCCGATCTTGCCGTTCTCGAGCACCACCTTGACGTGGCCCCCGCGGGTGAGGCGGCCGAACAGGATGTCGTCGGCCAGCGGCTTCTTGATGTGCTCCTGGATGACCCGGGCCAGCGGACGGGCGCCGTAGAGCTCGTCGAAGCCGTTCTTGGCCAGCCAGTCGGCCGCGTCGTCGGCCAGTTCGATCGTGATGTTGCGGTCGGCGAGTTGCGCCTCCAGCTGCATGACGAACTTCTGGACGACCTGGCGGATGATCTCCGGCGTCAGCGGCTTGAAGGCCACGACGGCGTCCAGGCGGTTGCGGAACTCCGGCGTGAACAGGCGCTTGAGCGCGGCGTCTTCCTCGCCCTCGACCTTCGAACGGCCGAAGCCGATCGAGTTGCGCTGGGCGTCCGAGGCCCCCGCGTTGGTGGTCATGATCAGGACCACGTTGCGGAAGTCGACCTTCTTGCCGTTGCTGTCGGTGAGCGTACCGTTGTCCATCACCTGCAGCAGGATGTTGTAGACATCCCCGTGCGCCTTCTCGATCTCGTCGAGCAGGACGACGGCGTGCGGGTGCTGGTCGACCGCGTCGGTCAGCTGGCCGCCCTGGTCGAAGCCGACATAGCCGGGAGGGGCGCCGATCAGGCGGCTCACGGTATGGCGCTCCATGTACTCCGACATGTCGAAGCGAAGCATCTCGATGCCCAGGGTCTGGGCCAGTTGCTTGGCCGCTTCGGTCTTGCCCACGCCCGTCGGGCCGCTGAACAGGTAGCTGCCGATCGGCTTGTTGGGTTCACGCAGACCGGCGCGCGCCAGCTTCATGGCGGCCGACAGCTGGGTGAGGGCTTCTTCCTGGCCGAACACCGCGCGCTTCAGGTCGTTCTCGAGCTCCTTGAGGGCCTCGGTGTCCGACTTGCTGACCGACTTGGGCGGGATGCGGGCGATCTTGGCCACGACGGCCTCGATTTCCTTGACCCCGATGGTCTTCTTGCGGCGGCTTTCGGGCAGCAGCATCTGGCCCGCACCCGCCTCGTCGATCACGTCGATCGCCTTGTCGGGCAGCTTGCGGTCGGTGATGTACTTGGCCGACAGCTCAACGGCGACCTTGAGGGCCTCGTTGGTGTACTTCAGCTTGTGGAAGTCCTCGTAGTAGGTCTTCAAGCCCTTGAGGATCTTGATGGTGTCTTCCACCGTCGGCTCGTTCACGTCGATCTTCTGGAAGCGACGGACGAGGGCCCGGTCCTTCTCGAAGTGCTGGCGGAACTCCTTGTAGGTGGTCGAGCCCATGCAGCGCAGGGTGCCCGAGGCCAGGGCGGGCTTGAGCAGGTTGGAGGCGTCCATCGCCCCGCCGCTGGTCGCGCCGGCGCCGATGACGGTGTGGATCTCGTCGATGAACAGCACCGCGTTCGGGTGGTTCTCGAGTTCCTTGACCACCTGCTTGACGCGTTCCTCGAAGTCGCCGCGATAGCGGGTGCCGGCCAGCAGCGCGCCCATGTCGAGCGAGTAGATGGTGGCTTCCGCCAGGACTTCAGGGACCTGGTGGGTGATGATCTTGCGGGCCAGGCCTTCGGCGATCGCGGTCTTGCCGACGCCGGGGTCGCCCACGAGCAGCGGGTTGTTCTTGGTGCGGCGGCACAGGATCTGGATCGCGCGTTCCACTTCGTTCGCGCGGCCGATCAGCGGGTCGACCTTGCCCTGGCGGGCCTTTTCGTTGAGGTCGACGCAGTAGGCCTCGAGGGCCTCGCCGCCGGTCTTGGTGTTGGGCTTTTCCTGGTCTTCCTCGACCGCGGTCGCGCCCTTGGCGGCCTTGGGCTCCGAAGCGCCGGCCTTCTTGGCGATGCCGTGGGCGATGAAGTTCACCGCATCGTACCGCGTCATGTCCTGCTCCTGCAGGAAGTAGGCGGCGTGGCTCTCGCGTTCGGAGAAGATGGCGACCAGGACGTTGGCGCCGGTCACTTCCTCGCGGCCGGACGACTGGACGTGGATCACCGCGCGTTGGATCACGCGCTGGAAGCCCGCCGTGGGCTTGGCGTCCTCCTCGTCGTCGACCACCAGGGACGAGAGTTCGACGTCGAGATAATTGACCAGGCTCTTCTTCAGAGCCGCCAGGTCAACGTCGCAGGCGCGCATGACGCCGGCGGCGTCGTCATCGTCGGTAAGCGACAACAGGAGGTGTTCGAGGGTCGCGTACTCATGCTTTCGCTGATTGGCGTACGCGACGGCGCGATGCAGGGATTCTTCGAGAGGACGCGAAAAAGAGGGCAAGGGGAGGCTCCTCAATCCTTTTCCATGGTGCACTGCAGCGGGTGCTGATGTCTGCGGGCTGAGTCGATCACTTGAGCGACCTTGGTCTCGGCGACTTCGTAAGTGAAGACACCGCAGACCCCGACGCCGTTCTGGTGAACGTGCAACATGATCCGTGTCGCGTCTTCGCGCGACTTGTTGAAGAACCGTTCGAGCACGTAAACGACGAACTCCATGGGGGTGTAGTCGTCGTTCAGGATCAGTACGCGATACAACGAGGGCTTCTGCGTCTTCGGCTTCACTTCCGTGACGACCGAAGAGCCCGCGCCGTTATTCTGTCCGCCTTGCTTTCGCTCGGCCATCGACCGCTTTCTCCCGGCGGGAACCAAATCACCCGCCTTCATGAATTAGATATGGAAAAGCGGCGGCTTTGGAAGAGGCCGCCGCCCGACTGCGCCGCTTTAGCACAGGGGCGCCGTCGAAATCGGCTTCACGTTTGGGAGAGCGGCGATAGGGGCCTGTGCGTTCCCGCGGCGAGGCTGCGAAATGGTGTGCGGCGCGTTGTCGCGCAAGGGGGAGAAGACCCTCTCCCCGAAGGGAGAGGTGTCGGCGAAGCCGACGGAGAGGGATGTGGCTCATGAGCCAGCGGCCGTCTCGACGTCAGAATGGACTTCCCCCTCCGGCCCTCCGGGCCACCTCCCCCTTCAGGGGGAGGGTCTCTGAAATCAGCCCGTCACCGTGTAGATCATGATCCCCGTGGCCACCGACAGGTTCAGGCTGTCGGCGCGGCCGCGCATCGGGATCTTGACGTTGACGTCGCAGGCGGCGGCCAGTTCGGGCGGCAGGCCCTGCTGTTCGTTGCCCATCAGGATCAGCGACGGCTTCACGTAGTCGGCGCTCTTGTGGTCGACGGTGGCGGTCAGCAGGGTGCCGACCACGCTGCCGGGCCATTCCTCGCGCCAGGCCAGGAACTCCTGCACGCTGGCCTTGGCGATCTTCACGGCGAAGACCGAGCCCATGGTCGCGCGCACGCCTTCGACCGAGTAGGGGTCGACGCAGTCGCCGACCAGGATCACCCCGCCGGCGCCGGCCGCGTCGGCGGTGCGGATGATGGTGCCGAGATTGCCCGGATCACGCACGGCCTGCAGGGCCACCCAGCAGTCGGCGCTCTGCGGCACGATGGCCGACAGCGGCGTGTAGACCTGCTTGAAGACGCCGACCACGGCCTGGGGGTTGTCGCGGCGCGAGACCTTCTCGAGGATCTCGCGGTTGACCTCGATGACCTCGCCGCCGGCGGCGGCGCAGGCCTTGGCGGCCTTCTGCAGCATCGGGTGGTCGGCCGCGTCGGGGCCGTACATCAGGATCTTGGGCGCGTGGCCGCAGTCGATCGCCTCGATGACGATCTTCAGGCCTTCGGCCAGGAACAGGCCGCTTTCCTCGCGCTCCTTGCGCATGTGCAGGGCGCGGACGGCCTTGACCGTGGCGTTGGTCAGGGAGGTGACGGTCTTGACGCTCATAGGTCTCAGGCCTCCGACGACCAGCGGGCGAAGAACGACAGGCCGATCTGGCGGTCGCCCTTGTCTTCCACGAGGGACAGCTCGCCCCAGTCGATGACGCCGGCGCGGCCGTCCAGAGCCTGGGCCAGCAGGCCCGACATGGCGGCCCCCGAGACACGGGCGGCATAGGCGTTCATCAGCAGGAAGTCGGCGTCCTCGGCCAGCAGCGCCGCGCAGTCGGCGGCCAGCGCCGGCAGGTCCTCGAACAAGCGCCAGACTTCGCCGTCGGGGCCGCGGCCGAACTTCGGCGGGTCGAGAATGATCCCGTCATAGACGTTGCCGCGACGCACCTCGCGGGCGACGAAGCGGCGGGCGTCCTCGACGATCCAGCGGATCGGCTTTTCGGCGAGGCCGGCGAAGGCGGCGTTCTCGCGCGCGAAGCCGACCGACTTCTTGGAGGCGTCGACGTGGGTGACGTGGGCCCCGGCGGCGGCGCAGACCAGGCTGGCGACGCCCGTGTAGCCGAACAGGTTCAGGATCTTGGGCTGACGGCCGCGGGCCTTGATGAAGGCGCGCACGCGTTCGTCCTGCCAGGCCCAGTTGGCGGCCTGCTCAGGAAAGAAGGCCAGGTGGCGGAACGGCGTGAACTGGCCGTGGAACTTCGCCTCGCCCCAGGCCAGGTCGAACTTCTCGATCGGCTTGCCGCGGAAGCGCCAGCGGCCGGCCTCGTCCTCGTCGGACGGGTCGAACACGGCGTCGGCTTCGTCCCAGGCGCTGGCCGGCAGGCGCGGCTCCCAGAAGCACTGCGGCTCGGGACGGACGACGGTGTAGCGGCCGTAGCGCTCCAGCTTCTTGCCGCGCCCGCTGTCGAGCAGGGCGTAGTCGGCCCAGCCGGTGGTGCGCATGACGAGGGGAGAGGCGGCGATGGTCGGGTGCATGGCCACGCCATACGCGCTCAGCCCAAGCGTCGTCCAGCCCGAGGCGCATGCGGGGTCTTGTCCCAGTGGTGCGGACGCAGGACGAACTGCACCAGCGCATGGCAGCCGGCCCAGCCCTGCAGGAGCCAGATCAGCGGCAGGCCGAGCAGGTCCAGCCACCTGGCCTTGCCGCCGGCGCGCCGCCGGCCGACCACGGCGGCGATGGCCGATCCGCTCCAGGCGTAGGTGAACAGCGCCAGGCCGGGGCCGTCGATCACGGCATGGCCGTCCGGCGCCAGGTCCAGCAGGATCATCAGCATGGCGCCGGCCAGGATCGGCGCGTGCAGGTGCGTGGAGACCAGCGACAGGAAGAGGGTCAGGAACAGCGCCAGGGCCACGCGGGGCCTGCGGGCGGCGGGACCGCGCAGGTGCACCAGCAGGGTGGCCAGGTGACCCTTGATCCACCGCGCCCGCTGCGGACGCCAGGCCTTCCAGGTGGTCGGCGCGGTTTCCAGCGTCGGCCGGTCGATGACGCCGAGCGCAAGGCCGACGGCGGCCAGCCGGAAGCCGACATCGGCGTCCTCGGTCACGTTGAAGGCGTCCCACCCGCCGATGGCCCGCAGGGGCGCGACGGCGAAGTGGTTGCTGGTGCCGCCCAGGGGGAAGGCCAGCCGCCAGCGCGCCAGGGCCGGCAGCAGCACTTCGAAGTGGGCGGCGTATTCCTGCTGGAACTGCCTGGGCAGCATGCCCGAGATGGCCGGGATCTCGATGCGCAGCGGGGCCTGCAGGCAGGCCAGGCTGGCCGGCCCCGCCGCGAAGCGGGCGGCGGCCTCGCGCAGTTGGCCCGGGTCGGGCGCGTCCTCGGCGTCATAGATGACCAGCAGCTCGCCGCGCGCCCGCTCCAGGGCGTGATTGCAGGCCCTGGGCTTGGTCTTCGGACCGCCCGGCGGCGTGATCAGCACTTGGACGAAGGCGGGCAGGTCGAGGGCGTGGAAGGCCGCGATGGTCTCGGTGTCGTCGGCCTCCAGCACGATCAGGGCCTGCAGGCGATCGCGCGGATAGTCCAGGCGATCGAGATTGGCGACCAGCTCGGCCGCCACCGAGGCTTCCTTGTAGAGCGGCGCCAGCACCGTGTAGGCGGGCAGGGCGTGGTCGGGCAGGGGCGGCGCGGCGCTCGCGCGGCGGGGCGTGCAGGCGGCGACCAGCCGCAGCGTGGCCAGCAGGGCGAAGAGAGCCAGGCCCGTCCATTTCAGGACTTCGAGCGTCCGGCCGGGGGCGAGCGCCAGGGCGGCGGCTAGGCCGAGCACGATCGCCGCTCCCGCGATGCTCTGCGCCGGGCTCAGCCGTCGATGCGCGCCGTCCGCGACGGGAAGCGGCGAGACCTGGGGCGGATCGGGCAGGATGGCGTGATCCAGCCCATCGACGTGCAGCCGTCGTTCCTCACGCGCCATGTCGTCCCCCAGCCCCTCTGGCCTGAACCTAGGCCTTTCGGCGGGAACGACTCGATTAACTCAACCATAAAGTGTCAAATGGAAAAATGCGCGTTCTACGCAAAACCGGCGTTACGCTTGTCGGCCCTGGGTGATTCCCGTTTAGTGTCAGGTCGGGGAAGAGGGAGGAAGTACCGTATCGTGACCGTCGCGTTGAAGAAGCCGCCCAGGTCCGCCCGCAAGCCCAAGGGCGACGGGCACATGCGCCGGGGCGAGATCCTGGCCGCCGCCGAGAAGATCTTCATCGCCGAGGGCTATGCCGGGGCGACGATCCGTAAGATCGCCGACGCCGTGGGCGTGTCCTCGACCGCGCTGTACATGCACTTCCGCGACAAGGACCAGATTCTGCTCGAGATCGGCAAGGAAGCCATCGAGAAGCTGCTGTCGATCAACGTCGCCCTGTCGCAGGAGCCGATCGACGCGGTCGAGAAGGTGCGGCGGATGCTCGACGCCTACATGCGCTTCGCCTTCGAGAACCCCAACACCTACCAGCTGGTGTTCTGCGGCTCGAACGAGGCGATCTCGGTCGAGAAGCAGCAGGCGGTGTCCGATCTCGGCGACCGCTGCTTCGACGAGTTCAGCGGTCCGATCCGCGAGATCGCCGCCGCCGGCCGCCTGAAGACCGGCACGGCCGAGAGCGCCGCCCAGGTGCTGTGGGCCGCCTGCCACGGCATCGTCTCGCTGGTCATCACCAAGCCCAGCCGCAGCTGGGCGCCGGCCGAGGAACTGATGCAGGTCACGCTGGACGGGGTGATGCACGGCCTGATCGCCGACAGGTAGCAGCCGGGCGCGGCGGGCGACAAACGGTCGCACCTGCGAAATTTCCCCGCAGCGCCAGAGGCTTAGCCGGCTTGCGAAAATACAACGTCGTTCGATGGAGCGGTGGTGGTAGCGGGTTAACTCTTGGGCACTAGAGCCCCGCCGCATGAGCAGACTTCATGTTGTGTGTGCGGGCCTTGCGGCTCTGGCCTGGGCGAGCGGCGCGAACGCGCAGGAGGCGTCGCTGCTCGACGCCGTGAAGGCCGGCAAGCCGCTGCTGGAGATCCGCGCCCGCTACGAGCGCTACGACCAGACCAAGACCGCCACGCTGCGCAACAACGCCGAGGGCACGACGGTGCGCACGCGCTTCGGCTGGGAGACCGGCGCCTGGCATGACGTGAAGGCCCTGATCGAGTTCGACGACGTCCGTCGCGTGGGTCCCGAGCACTTCGCCATCACCACGCCAGGCGTCTCCACGCCACTGAACGGCGCCGACAAGGCGCGCTTTCCGGCGATCAACGATCCCAACGTCACCGAGGTGAACCGCGCCCAGCTGCAATGGACGCCCAGCAAGGCGCTGCAGCTGACCGCCGGCCGCCAGAAGATCCAGTTCGACGACCAGCGCTTCGTCGCCGCGGCCGCCTGGCGCCAGGACGAGCAGACCTATGACGGCCTGCGCGCCGACCTGTCGCTGAGCCGCTTCAAGGGAACCTATGTCTACGTCACCCGCGTGAACCGGGCCCTGGGCGAGCGGCGCGACTGGGACAGCGACAGCCATTTCGTCAACGCCAGCTGGACCTTCTCCGAGGCCCTGAAGGCCACGGGCTTCGTCTACGCGCTCGATTTCTCGGACTCGCCGCTCAACACCTCGATCACCAAGGGCGTGCGGGCCGTCGGCAAGGCAAAGGCGGGCGCTTACACCCTGAACTATTCGGGCGGTTTCGCGCGACAGAGCGACTATCACCGCGCCACCGCCGACTACGAGCTCGACTATCTGGGCGGCGAGATCGCCGCCACGCGCGGGATCTATACGGCCCAGCTCGGCTACCACACGCTGGAAGGTGACGGCACGCGAGGCTTCGGCGCGCCGCTGGGCGCGGCCCACGGCTTCTACGGCTGGGCCGACGCCTGGTCGTCGCTGGGCGGCAACAAGAGCTTCGCCGACGGCCTGGACGACCTGAATTTCACCGTCACCCTCAAGCCGAAGATCAAGGTCCGCAACTTCTCGAGCCCCGAGCTGCTGGTCCGCTATCACGACTTCGACGACGACCGCACGGGTGTCGACCTTGGTCACGAGTGGAACGCCCAGCTGACGGCGACCATCGCCCCGAAGCTGTCGGCCCAGCTGAAGTATGCCGGCTTCGACCGGGTGGCGAGCGTGCCGACCGGTACCCCGGCGCCGCCCGCGTCGCGCAAGAAGGTGTGGTTCACCCTCGAGTACAAGCTCTGAGATCGTCCGTAGCGAGAGGAGGGCGCCCGGTTTGCGGGCGCCGCTCAAGTCTTGGGCGCCGTGCCGCTGCGCAAAAACGGCGCCGCACCTGCGAAACGACCGATAACGACGGTTTGCCGATTGCCGATCCCCGGTGGTCGGTGCGTCCCTGATCACCGACATGCGGGGCAACGACGTTCCGCGAGGGGCCGCAAGGCCCTGACGCCGACGACGGGGTCGGCGACTGTTTTGGACAACGACGTCCGGAGGGGGCTCACGCCCTCGCCGGGCGTTTTTTTTTGGCCTTAAGGGGAAGAGGCATGAGGACGAAGAGGGCCGGGCTGACGCTCGGCGCTGGGCTCGCGGCGCTGCTGTGGGCATCGGGAACACACGCCCAGACGACAACGCAAGGCACGCCGCCGGCCGCCGAGCCGGAAGCCGTGGCCGAGGCGGCCGAGCCGCCGCCGCCCGCGCCGCCGCCGACGTTCAGTGAACAGGTGCTGGCCGGCAAGCCGATCCTGGAGGTGCGCTTCCGCTACGAGGGTGTCGACCAGGCCAACCTGCGCGACAGGGCCTCGGCCTATACGGTGCGCACACGCCTTGGCTGGGAGACCGGCGATTTCCACGGCCTCAAGGGCCTGATCGAGTTCGAGGATGTCCGCCAGGTCGGCCCCGAGCACTATGCGGTCAACGTGCCAGGGGCGACCACGCCGCCGCTGAACGGCGCCGACAAGGCCCGCTATCCGATCGTCAACGACCCGGACGTCACCGAGGTCAACCGCGCCCAGGTGACCTGGACGCCGGGCGCGGCGCTGCAGGTCACGGCGGGGCGCCAGCGCATCGTGCTCGACGACCAGCGCTTCGTCGGCGGCGTCGCCTGGCGCCAGGACGAGCAGACCTTCGACGGCGTCCGCGCCGACTTCGCCCTTGGCCGGGTGAAGGGGACCTACGCCTATCTCACCCACGTCAACCGCATCCTGGGCGAACTGCGCGACTGGGACAGCGACAGCCATCTCTTGAACGTCACCTGGTCGCCGGCCGAGGCGCTGCGGCTGCAGGGGTTCGTCTACGCGCTGGATTTCGGCAATTCGCCGATCAACTCGTCGATCACCAAGGGCGCCAAGGCCTCGGGCAAGACCTGGCTTGGGCTCTACCAGGTGGCCTATGGCGCGACCTTCGCCCGCCAGAGCGACTATCACGGCAACACGCCCAGCTATGATCTCGACTACTGGGCGGGCGAGGTGGCGGGGACCTTCGACATCTACACCGCCCGCCTGGCCTACGAGCAGCTGGAAGGCGACGGCACGCGGGGCTTCACCACGCCGCTGGGCACGGTTCACGCCTTCAACGGCTGGTCGGACTCGTGGGTCTCGCCGGGCGGCAACAAGAGCTTCGCCGACGGCCTGCAGGACCTGAACGTCGGCCTCAACGTCAAGCCGCGCTTCAAGAAGACCTACTTCTTCAACAGCGATCTGCTGGTTCGCTACCACGACTTCGACGACCAGCGGACCGGCGCCGACCTCGGCCACGAGTGGGAGGTCCAGCTGACCGCGGCGATCACGCCCAAGCTGACCCTGCTGCTGAAGTACGCCGACTTCCAGCGCGAGACGACCGTGCCGGCCGGGACCCTGGCCCCGCCGGCTTCGCGGACCAAGGCCTGGTTCTCCCTCGAATACAAGCTGTGAGCCCGATCATGACCAAGACCGACAAGACCGCCCAATCGGGCGTCTCCATGGGCGTTTCTCGGCGCACGGCCCTGATCGGGGCCGCCGCCACCATGGCCGCCGTCAAGGCCGCGTTCCCGGCGGGAGCCCACGCCGCCGGCGCAGGGCCGGAAACCGCCAAGGCGCGCCTGGGCTTCATCGCCCTGACCGACAGCTCGCCGTTGATCATCGCCAAGGAGCGGGGCTTCTTCGCCAAGCACGGCCTGCCCGACGTGGAGGTGGTCAAGCAGGCCTCATGGGCGGCCACGCGCGACAACTTGGTGCTGGGCTCGGGCGGCGGCGGCATCGACGGGGCGCACATCCTCTCGCCCATGCCGCTGCAGTTCACCCTGGGCGTCCAGACCGGCGGCAAGCCGCTGCCGATGTACGTGCTGGCCAGGCTCAACACCAACGGCCAGGCGATCTCGGTCGGCAACGACCTGAAGGCCGTGAAGGTGGGCCTGAGCGCCGCCGGAGCCAAGGCCAAGTTCGCCCAGCTGAAGGCCTCGGGAAACATCGCCAAGGTGGCCATGACCTTCCGGGGCGGCACCCACGACCTATGGGTCCGCTACTGGCTGGCCGCGGCCGGCATCAATCCCGACCTCGACGTCTCGACCATCGTCATCCCGCCGCCGCAGATGGTGGCCAACCTCAAGGCCGGCACCCAGGACGCCTTCTGCGTGGGCGAGCCGTGGAACGGCCAGACGGTCAACCAGCGCATCGGCTACACCGCCACCGCCACCAGCGAGCTCTGGATGAACCATCCGGAGAAGGCGCTGGGCATGCGGGCCGACTGGGTCGACCGCTATCCGCGCGCCGCCCAGGCCCTGACCGCCGCCGTGCTGGAGGCCCAGATGTGGTGCGACAAGCCGGCCAACAAGGCGGCCATGTGCTCGATCGTCTCGGGGCGGCAGTACATCAACGTGCCGATGGGCGACATCCTGCCTCGCCAGCAGGGAACCATCGACTACGGCGACGGCCGCAAGGTCACAGGCTCGCCCCACGTCATGAAGTTCTGGGCCGACAACGCCAGCTTCCCCTTCAAGTCGCACGACCTGTGGTTCGTCACCGAGAACATCCGCTGGGGCGTGATCGGGCAGGGGGTCAACAAGCAGGCCCTCGTCAACAAGGTCAACCGCGCCGACATCTGGCGCGCGGCCGCCAAGTCGATCGGCCAGTCGGGTCCCGCCGGCGACAGCCGCGGCCCCGAGCGGTTCTTCGACGGCAAGGTGTTCGATCCGGCCAATCCGGGCGCGTACCTCGCCAGCCAGCCCATCAAGAAGCTCGCCTGAGGAGGGGATCCCCCATGACCTATCCCAAGCCCGACTTCGCCGAGGCCGCGCCCGTCGCGGCCCCCGTGAAGGCCTCGGTTGCGGTCCCGCCGCCGGCGGCTGCGAAGAACCCTGGAGGGAGCGGCCTTGGTCGCAGGGCGGGGGCGGTGGCCGCCGTCGTCCTGCCGCCGGCGCTGACCGTGCTGGTGATCATGGCGCTGTGGCAGGGGCTGTCGGGCGACTCCTACGAGGGCCTGCCGTCGCCCTCGCGCATCTGGCTGGAGTCCAAGGAGCTGATCGTCGATCCGTTCTACGACCGGGGCGGGGTCGACAGGGGCCTGTTCTGGCATGTGCTGACCAGCCTGAAGCGCGTGGCCTTCGGTTTCTCGATCTCGGCGGTGGTCGGCATCGGTCTGGGCGTGCTGGTCGGCGCCAACCGCTGGGCCCACCGGGGGCTGGATCCGATCTTCCAGGTGCTGCGCACCGTGCCGCCGCTGGCCTGGCTGCCGATCTCRCTGGCGGCCTTCCACGAGGCCAATCCGTCGGCCCTGTTCGTGATCTTCGTCACCTCGATCTGGCCGATCGTCATCAACACCGCCGTCGGCGTGCGCAACATCCCCGAGGACTATCGCAACGTCGCCCGCGTGCTGCGGCTGTCGCCGATCGAGTACTTCTTCAAGATCCTGCTGCCCGCGACCACGCCCTACATCTTCACGGGCCTGCGCATCGGGGTGGGCATGAGCTGGCTGGCCATCGTCGCCTCCGAGATGCTGCTGGGCGGCGTCGGCGTCGGCTTCTTCATCTGGGACCAGTACAACGCCTCGCGCATCTCCGACATCGTCGTGGCCCTGGCGTGGGTGGGCCTGACGGGCTTCGCCCTGGACCGCATCGTGGCCCTCCTGGGCCGCATCGTCTCCCGCGGCGACGCGGCGAGCTGAAAAGGGAAAGATCATGGGCAAGGCCTATCTCTCCATCGAGAACCTGGGCGTCACCTTCGGGCACGGCGCGGGGGCTTCCGAAGTGCTGCGCGGCGTCGAGCTGCAGGTGGCCAAGGGCGAGTTCGTCTCGATCATCGGCCATTCGGGCTGCGGCAAGTCCACGCTGCTGAACGTGGTGGCGGGCCTGGTTCCGGCCTCCACCGGGGCGGTGATCCTCGACCGCGAGGCCGTCAGCGCGCCGGGGCCGGAGCGGGCGGTGGTGTTCCAGAACCACTCGCTGCTGCCGTGGCTGTCGGTGCGCGAGAACGTGCAGCTGGCGGTCGACAAGGTGTTCGCCGGCAAGAAATCCGCCGCCGAGCGCCGCGACTGGACGCTGCACAATCTCGACCTCGTCAAGATGACCCACGCCAGGGACAAGCGGCCGTCCGAGATCTCCGGCGGCATGAAGCAGCGCGTCGGCATCGCCCGGGCGCTGGCCATGCAGCCCAAGGTGCTGCTGCTGGACGAGCCGTTCGGGGCGCTGGACGCCCTGACCCGCGCGCACCTGCAGGACAGCGTCATGGAGATCCAGGCCAGCCTCAACAACACCGTGCTGATGGTCACCCACGACGTCGACGAGGCGGTTCTGCTGTCGGATCGCATCGTGATGATGACCAACGGCCCGCGCGCCACGATCGGCGAGGTGCGCCCGGTGGAGCTCGTTCGGCCGCGCGATCGCCTGGCCGTGGCGGAGGACGCGTCCTACGTCCATGCCCGGGCGGCGGTGATCGAGTTCCTCTACGCGCGGAGAGCGGCTTAGGCCGCCAGCTGCTGGCGCAGGTCGGCCAGCGTGCCTTCGATGTGCTCGGCGAGCAGCGCTTCCACCCGCGCCGCGTCGCCGGCCTTCCAGGCGTCGAGGATGGCCCGGTGCTCGCGGCTGGCGCGCTCGTCGCGGCCCAGCGGCTCCAGATGCAGGCGCACATAGCGCTCCGACAGGATCTGCAGGCGCTCGACCAGCTGGCTGGTGACATGTCCGCCGGGGCGGACCAGGGCCATGTGGAAGGCGCGGTTGCAGGTCACGTGGTCGCCCTGCGGCTTGCCCAGCTCGGCTTCCAGCGTCGCCAGCGCGCTTTCGGCGTGGGCGTGGTCGTCGGGGCCGGCCTTCAGGGCCGCCTCGGCCGCCGCGCCAGGCTCCAGCCGCAGGCGCAGGGCGAAGACCTCGCTGGCCTCCTCGGTCGACGCCGGCCGGACGACATAGCCCTTGTTGGGGTACGAGCTCAGCAGCCCGTCCTGCTCCAGGCGGCTCAAGGCCTCGCGCAGCGGGATCTTGGAGACCCCCAGTTCGGCGGCGATGGTGTCCTGCCGCACCGCCGCGCCCGGCGGCATGTCGCCCGTGAGGATCCTCCGTCGCACGATCTCGTAGGTCTGATCGGACAGGGTGCGGACGACGATACTCATGCGTTGCGAACTGGCCCCAGTCGGCGCCCCCGCGCCGAAACAAGCCCCGTATACCAGATTGGGCCGGGACCCGGATTAAACCTCGGTCATTTCAGACCACTTGGAAACCCGCCCAGAACGGATCCTCGCGGTCGATCCAGAGGGTGTTGAATCCCGTGGCGATCGCCGAGCCCTGAACCGAGGGAATGATCGCCTGGTGATCGCCCAGCACCGTCTTGGCCTCCACCCGCCCGACGAAGCGGCTCTTGATGTAGCTTTCGTGGACGAAGGCCTCGCCGACCTCGAGGCGGCCGGTGGCGAAAAGGTGCGCCAGACGCGCCGAGGTGCCGGTGCCGCAGGGACTACGGTCGATGGCCCGATCGCCGTAGAACACCGCGTTGCGCCCGTCCGCGCCGTCGCCGGCGGGGGCGTCGGCCCACAGCACGTGGCTGACCCCGCGGATCGTCGGGTCCAGCGGATGCACGGGCTCGACCTGCTCGCGCACCAGGGCGCGCACGATCGGGCTCAGCCGCAGGATCTCGGCCGCGCCCAGGGCGTCGACCCCGGCATAGGCCCCCTGCGGCTCGACGATGGCGTAGTAGTTGCCGCCGTAGGCGACGTCGACGCTGAGCGGGCCAAGGCCCGGAACCTCGATCCGGATCCCGGTCGCGGCCAGATAGCTGGCGACGTTGCGGATCGTCACCGAGGTCACCTTCGCGCCTTGGGTCTCGTAGGCGATGTCGATGACCCCGGCCGGAACCTCCAGCCGCAGACGGCCGGGTTCGCGCGGGGTGATCAGGCCGTTCTCGAGGGCGAAGGTGACGATGCCGATCGTGCCGTGGCCGCACATCGGCAGGCAGCCGCTGGTCTCGACGAACAGGATGCCCGCGTCGCAGTCGGGCAGGGTGGGCGGGTAGAGGAAGCCGCCCGACATCATGTCGTGGCCGCGCGGCTCGAACATCAGGCCGGTGCGGATCCAGTCGAAGCGGGCCAGGAAGTCCTGCCGCCGCTCGCTCATGCTCGCCCCGCGCAGCAGCGGCGCGCCGCCGGCGACCAGCCGCACGGGGTTTCCGGCGGTGTGGCCGTCGATGCAGAAAAAGGTGTGGCGCATGGCGTCTCCGGGAACCGGCGGGGCTGTCGGGGTCAGGTGTGTCAGGCCGCCTGGGGCTTGGCCAGGGCCGGCCGGCTGGCGGCGGCCTCCTCGACCATGGCGACCACCTGGGCCCGGCGGGCGCCGGCCAGAGGCAGGCGCGGCATGCGCACGCGTTCGGAGCCGCGGCCCATCATCTCCTCGGCCAGCTTGATCGACTGGACGAGGTCGTGCTCGGCGTCGAGGTGCAGCAGCGGCATGAACCAGCGGTAGATGCGCCGCGCGGTTTCCAGGTCGCCGGCCTCGACCGCCTCCACCAGGGCCACCGACTCCTGCGGGAAGGCGCTGGTCAGCCCCGAGACCCAGCCCTTGGCGCCCAGCAGAAGGCCCTCCAGCGCCACGTCGTCCAGCCCTGCCATCAGCACGAAGCGCTCGCCGAAGGCGCGGGAAAGGTCGGTGAAGCGGCGGGTGTCGGGCGCGCTTTCCTTGACCGCCACGATGGTCGGCTCGTCGGCCAGGCGCGACAGCACCTCCAGGCCGATCGAGACGCGGTAGGCCGGCGGGTTGTTGTAGAGCATGATCGGTAGGCCGGAAGCGCGGGCCACGGTGCGGAAGTGGGCCTCCAGTTCGGCCTCGGTGGGCACATAGACCATGGCCGGCAGGGCCATCAGCGCGGTCGCGCCGATCGCCTCGGCGTCGCGGGCGAAGGCGGCGGCGCGCGGCGTGGTCAGCTCCGAGCAGCCGACGATGATCGGTACGCGCCCGGCCACCACCTCGACGGCGGCCTTCAGCAGGCCGCGCTTCTCGTCGGGCTCCAGCGAATTGTTCTCGCCGCAGGTGCCCAGCACGACCAGGCCATGCACCCCGTCGCGCACAAGATTGTCGAGCACTCGCTGGCTGGCGTCATGGTCCACCGACAGGTCGGGCTTGAACTGGGTGGTGGCGGCGGGGAATACCCCGGTCCAGCGCATGGGGCTCATTGCTTTGCGGCTCCTGTTTCGTCATATCGTATACGATATTAAGCTGAGGGACGTGGCAAGGTATGAAGGCGGCTGGAACGGCGGTGATCGGCGGCGGGATCGTCGGGACGGCCTGCGCGCTCGCCCTGCGCCGCGCCGGCGAGGACGTGCTGTTGATCGACCCGCGCCGGGACCCGCCGCCGGCCTCGTTCGGCAACGCCGGCCACATCGCCGTCGAACAGGTCGAGCCGCTGGCGTCGCCGGCGGCCCTGGCCTCGGCCCCGCGCCGGCTGTTCGGCCTGGGCGGGGCGCTGGATTTCCGCCTCGCCGACGCCGGGACCTGGGCGCCGTGGGTCGCCCGCTATGTCGCCGCCAGCACCGTCGAACGCGCGGGCAGGGGCAGGGCGGCKCTGAGAGGCCTGCTGGCGGACGCCTTGCCGGCCTGGCGGCGGCTGGCCGCTTCGCTGGGACGCCCCGATCTCGTCATCGAGCAGGGCCACGTGGTGGTCTGGGAGACCAGCGACGCGGCCCGCAAGGGCCTGGCCGCCTGGCGCGCGGCCGACATCGGGACGGCGAGCCTGTCCACCCTCGACGATGCGGGCCTGCGCCGCGTCGCCCGCCAGGTGAAGCCCCCGCTGGTCGGCGGCGTGCGCTTCGACGGCACGGCCCAGGTCAGCGATCCGGGCGAGGCGCTGCGTCTGATGGGCGAGGCGTTCGAGGCCGAGGGCGGCCGCCGGCTGGTCGCGAGCGTGGCCCGCCTGGCGCCTGCCGGACGCGGCGTGCAGGCCGTGCTGGACAGCGGCGAGCGCGTGGCCGCCGGCCGCATCCTGGTCGCCGGCGGGGTCGGCTCGGGACCCCTGATGCGAAGCCTTGGCCATGTCGCGCCGGTCATCGCCGAGCGCGGCTATCACCTGGAAGGCGGGGCCGGCGGCTGGGCCGACCTGCCGCCGGTGGTGTTCGAGGACCGCTCGCTGATCCTCACCCGCTTCGGCGACCGGCTGCGGGCGGCCAGCTTCGTCGAGTTCTGCCGCGACGGCGCGCCGCCCGACCCGGCCAAGTGGGCGCGCCTGCACCATCACCTGGCGGCGCTGGGCATCTCGCTGCAAGGCGAGGTACGGCAATGGTCCGGCGCGCGGCCCACCTTGCCCGACTACCTGCCGGCCATCGGCGCCAGCCGGCGGGCCGATAACCTCTACTACGCCTTCGGCCACCAGCACCTGGGGCTGACCCTGGCAGCGACCACCGGCGAGATCACGGCCCGGCTGATGGCCGGCGAGCCCGTCGACCTGGCTCCCTTCGACCTGGACCGGTTCGCAACCGGTCGCGACAAGACCATGAGGAAAGACGCATGACCCTGGGCGTGGGCGGATCGACCATGGCCGCCGAACTGGCCGACCTGTCGCCGCGCGCCGGCCGGCCGCCGGCCATCGCCGCCGCCGAGTACGAGGCGCGGCTGGAGAAGGCGAGGGGGCTGACCCGCGCGCTGGGCGCTGACGCCCTGCTGATCGGGGCCGGCGCCTCGCTGCGCTATTTCACCGGCGTGCCGTGGGGCGCGACCGAGCGGCTGGTCGCCCTGCTGCTGCCGGTGACCGGCGCGCCGGTGATGATCTGCCCCGGCTTCGAGCTGGGCTCGCTGCAGGCCGACCTGAAGATCGAGGTCGAGATCCGCCTGTGGCAGGAGCACGAGAGCCCCGCCGCCCTTGTCGGCCGGGCGCTGGCGCAGCTGGGCGCCGACGTGCTGGCGCTGGATCCGGCCGCGCCGTTCTCGCTGTTCGCGGCCCTGCGGCAGGCCGCGCCGTCGCTGTCGGTCAAGGACGCCGGCCCGGTGGTCGACGGCTGCCGGGGCGTGAAGTCGCCGGCCGAACTGGCGCTGATGCGCTACGCCAAGGCCATCACCCTGGACGTCCATCGCCGCGCCGGCGCGGTGCTGGCGCCGGGCGTGCGGGCCAGCGAGGTGAAACGCTTCATCGACGAGGCCCATCGCGCGGCCGGCGGCGGCGGCTCGACCTTCTGCGCCGTGCAGTTCGGCGAGGCCACGGCCTATCCGCACGGTCTGCCCGGCGACCAGGAACTGGCCGAGGGCGACCTCGTGCTGATCGACACCGGCTGCCAGGTCGAGGGCTACCAGGCCGACATCACCCGCACCTACGTCTTCGGAACGCCCGGCGACGAGCACCGCCGCATCTGGGAGATCGAACACGAGGCGCAGGCCGCCGCCTTCGCCGCCGTCCGTCCCGGCCTGCCGTGCGAGGCTGTCGACGCGGTCGCCCGGCGGGTGCTCGAACGCCATGGCCTGGGCCCCGACTACGCCCTGCCGGGCCTGCCGCACCGCACCGGCCACGGCATCGGCCTGTCGATCCACGAAGGACCCTACCTGGTGCGCGGCGACGCGACGCCCCTTGCGCCGGGCATGTGCTTTTCCAACGAGCCGATGATCGTCATCCCCGGCCGCTTCGGCGTGCGCCTGGAAGACCATTTCCACGTCACCGAAGACGGGGCGGCCTGGTTCACCCCGCCGTCTCCGTCGATCGACGATCCGTTCGGCCTGCGGGCTCGGTAGTCCTTCCCCTCTGGGAGCGGCGGCCCGGAGGGCTGGAAGGGGAGGTCCAGCCTATTTCAGCCCGAGGGTGACCGGGTTGGTCGTGCGCACCAGGGCCCGGGGCGGGGCGTCCTGGGAGGCCACGGTCTGTTCGGCGGCCTTCTCGGCGGTCACCGCCTGGCCCTGGGAGTCGACGAAGGCCGCGGTGATGCCGCGGGCCGACATCGCGGCGACGGCCTGCGCGCCGGTCAGGCCGCGCACCTCGGGCATGGGGGCCGCATCGTCGAGGGCGGTGGGCGGCGGCACGGGCACGATCTTGAAGGTCAGCTTGGCCGCGCCGCTGGCCTGGAAGGCGTAGCGCTGCTGGAAGGCCGCATCGACGGGGGTGACATAGGTCCGCGCCTTGCCGATCGCGGCGACCTGGCCCGACGTGCCGGCGCTGCCGTCGGCGCCGCCGGTGCCGCCGATATGCATCGAGACCTGCACTTCGCAGGTGGTCTCGGGCAGCACGTAGAAGGTCGGCTGGTAGCCGATGGCGCGCAGGGCCTCGACGCCCTCGTCGCCGTCGCTCTCGTACATGGCCAGGGTGGCGGCCAGCGAGGCGTGGTCGAGCGCCGCCTGGGCCTCGGCCACCCCGCGGCCGACGGCGGCGATCACCTCGCCCAGCGGCGTGGCCAGGCTTTCGCTGAGCAGGTCGGAGGCGTCCTGGGCCATGGGTCAGGCTCCCTGTTCGTCGGCGAAGATGACCATCACCCGCGCGCCGCGGGCGATGATGGATCCGGCCCCGGGCGACTGGACCATGGCCTGGCCGGGGGCGACGGCCGGGTTGAGGCCGCGCGGGCCGGTGCTGGCCTCCAGCACCAGGCCCACCGAGGTCAGCACGCGGCGCACCGCGCTTTCGGTCAGCTGCAGCACGTCGGGCACGCGGGGGCCGTCGTCCTCGCTGGCGACCTTCTCGGGAATGAACTGGAACTTCAGGTCGCTCAGCGAGTCCTGCGGCAGGGTCTTGAGGGTGTCGGCGTCGAGGAATTCCATGCTGCCGCTGTCGCGCAGTATGCCCTTGGCGCTGACCTGGATCGCGCCCAGCGAAAAACCCGTCGGCTTCAGGGTCTTCTGGGCGCTGTCCAGCTGGGTGGCCATGGTGGTGGCCAGATCGGTGACCGCCACGGTTCGCAGCGTCGACGCGACGGCGGGGTTGATCACGCCGGCCGTGGTCCCGGCCGTCGTCCCGCCGGTGGTTCCCGTCGTCGGATCCGGCGTGCGCGTGGCCTTGATGTCCTCGATCTCGAGGTCCTTGGCGACCAGGGTGGCGCGCAGGCCGGAGATCTCCTTCTCCTGCTCGGCGACCACCCGGCTCCGCTCGACCAGCTGGGCGTCGCGGCCGGCCAGTTCCTGGTCGCGTTGCGCCAGGCGGGCGTTGCTCTTGGCGGCGTCGTCGGCGGCCTGGGCCCTGACGGCGGCGATCTGGGCGTCACGCTCGCCCAGGGCCTTGGACTGGCTCGCGATCTGCACGTCGCGGGCGGCCAGGTCCTGGTCGCTCTTGGCGCGGGCGGCGGTGATGTCGGCCTTTTCGGCGCGCAGGGTGGTGATCTGGGCGTCGCGCTCGGTGATCTGTTTCGACTGGGTCGAGATCTGGGCGTCCCGCGCGGCCAGATCCTGGTCGTTCTTGGCCAGCCGCGCGGTGAAGGTCTTGGTCGTGTCGTCGACCGCCTGGGCGCGGATCGCGGCGGCGTCGACCGTCGGCGTCGCGGCGATGGCCGCGTCGGTGGCCACCACCCCGCCGATCGGCGCGGCCGTCCGCAGGGTGCGGGCCGACAGGGTGCGGGCGATCACCGTCTCCTGCACGGCCAGGCGGCGCACCTGCCCGAAATCGATAGCCAGGGCGCCGGTGCGCGCGTTGCGGGTGAATTCGGGGCTGGCCGAGATCACGCCGGCGCCCTCGACCAGCCGGAAGGCCGGGGCGAAGGGCAGGGTGTCGTCGGCGATGGCTCCCGCGCCCTTGGCCGTGCCGGCCGCGTCGGTCTTGGCGTTGGAGGCGCTGGCCCAGGCGCCGGTCTTCAGGTCGAACAGCTGGACGTCCAGCGACGCGCCGGCCGCGACGGCGCCGTCGGCGTCGGTCAGCCGGGCGGTCCAGGAGAAGGCGGTGCTCATCCGACTTCCTCCATGCCGACCACGCCCCGGCCGCTATAGGCGCCGATGGAGGCGACCACCACCACGACCGCGCGGGCGGGCTCCTTGGCGATCGACAGGGCGGCTACCGCGCGCCCCTCGGCGTCGGTGCACAGCAGGGCCTGCTGCAGCCGTGTTCCAGGCTGGCGCACGAAATTGGCCACGCCCCGCGCCGCCGACAGGGTGGCGCTGGCGGCGTCGTCGATGTTCAGCTCGACCGGCTGGCCGGCCAGCACCTCGCCGGCGCTGTTGGTGACCACGACCGACAGGTTGGCAAGCCCGCCGATGTTGCCGCCGCCCGAGACGGCGATGCGCGGGGTGGGCAGGCCCTCGCCCGGCGGGGTGGCCACGAGGCGGCCGCTGATCGTGCTGCTGACCTGCTGGTTGGTGCTGTTCTGGTCCTTGGCGGTGAACAGCAGGGCGATGGGCCGCCCGCCGCTGTCGGCCTTGGTCTGCATGTCGACCTTGATCGAGAAGTCGAGGAACGGCAGCTGGTAGCCGCCGATGGGCGCGCCGCTGGCGTCGACCTTCGGGCCGCTGTTGAGGGCCAGCTGCGCCTCGCGCACACCTTCAGCGAGGGCCACGAGCAGTTCCTCGATCGAATTGCCGACGAAGCGGCTTTCGGCCGGCATCAGGCGTCTCCCTCGGAACTGTCGCGGGACTCTTCGGAGCGCTTGGCCTTCAGGCGCTCCAGGGCGCGGTCGCGGCGGGCGTCGTCGCGGGCCTCGTCGGCCTCCTTCAGCTCGCGCACATCGCTGGCCATCTCGCGCAGGCGGTCGGCCTTCTCGGCGTAGTCGGCCAGTTCGCCGACCGCGACGCTGAGCTTGCGGGCCGTCTCGCGCACATAGGGATCGGCGCGGCCCAGGCCCGGGATGCGCTCGCGGGCCCGTTCCACCCAGTCGCTGGGAATGGCGTCGCGGGCGCTGTCCAGCGCGCGTTCGGCGGCGGCATAGGCCTTGCGGCCGCGGCTGACCATGTCGCGGGCCTTGGCCAGGCGCCGGTCGAGGGGATCGCTGGCCGACGCCGCGCGCGGCCGCTGGTCGACGCCCTGCAGGGCGCGGCCGGCGTCGCGCAGGCCCCGACCGGCCTCGGCCAGAGAAGCCAGCCGCCGCGACGGCTCGGTGGAGGAGGCGGGTTCCCGGCGGGCGGCGATCCGTTCCCACGGCGCCTCGCGCGGCGTGGCCGCCGGGCGTTCCCAGGCGGCCTCACGGGCGGGCGCGGGCGGGCGCTCGAAGATCTCGGGCGTGGTGAAGCGGCGCAGGTCCGGCGTCAGCTCGCCGGGGGTCGGTCGCGCCTGCTCGCCCGGCGTGGCGCGCAGGCCCTCGCCAGGCGTGGTCCGCAGGGCGTCGGCGGCCGTGCCGCGCAGGGCGGGCGGCAGGGCCGGCGGATGCGGGTCGGGTC
>NZ_JBFTJR010000036.1:0-54142 GCF_056395525.1 Caulobacter sp. 10L414 | reverse complement strand
GCCTGGGCGTCGCGGGCGGCGCGGCGCTCGTCCCGCTCGGCGCTCTCCAGCGCCCGGCCGGCGGCCTCGACCTCGGCGGCCTTGCGCTCGGCATAGAGGTCGTAGCCGCCGCCATAGCTGGCCGCGCCCAGGCTGGAGATCTCGACGATGCGATCCATGCCGCGCAGCAGGGTCCGGTCGTGGCTGGCGACGATCGCCCCGCCCTTCCAGCGGGCCAGCACCTGCCCAACCAGGTCGCGGGCCTGCGCATCCAGGTGGTTGGTCGGCTCGTCCAGCAGGATCAGGTCGGGCGCGGCCAGCAGCAGGGCCGCCAGGCCTGCGCGGGTCTGCTGGCCGCCGCTGAGCGCCGCCGCCGGACGGTCGGGGTCGAGGCCCGACAATCCGACCTCCGCCAGCGCCTCGTCCAACCGCGAAGGCAAGGTCCAGTCGGCCTCGGCGAAGTCGGCGTCGTCGCCATGCCCCGCCTCGATGCGCGACAGCCGCCGCCAGGCTTCGCCCACGCCCAGGCGGTCGGCGAGGATCGCCCCCTCGGGCAGGTCAGGCGTCTGGTCCAGCACGCCGATCGTCCCCGTGCGGGCGACGGTTCCGGCCAGGGGCGGACGCAGGCCGGCGATCAGCGCCAGCAGGGTCGACTTGCCCGCGCCGTTGCGACCGACGAGGCCGACGCGCTCGGCGCCGACCGACAGGTTCAGGTTTTCGAAGAGGACGCGGCCGTCAGGCGCCGCGGCGGAAACGGAGTCCAGCGTGATGAAGGCCAAATGGGCGACAGGCATGGGAAACCACGAGCAGGGAAACGGGAAGGACGAAGCGGTCTTCCGTCTGGCTGATCATGGCGGCCTCCATCAGGGGTGGAGCAGCGGATGTAGAGGCTGAGACGCCGCTGGGCAAGCGGCGCCTCAGCAGCCGCCGTCGCGCAGGCGCGGCGGATCGGCGACGCCGCCGAAGCCGAGCACCGAGCCGGACTTCGATCCCGGCGTGATCGAACCCCGATAGCCGCGGCAGCGCTCCTGCTGGCGGGCCTGGGCGTCGAAGCGCGAAGGCGGGCGCGGACCGCGGCGGCCCGAAGGCCCCAGTTCCGTCGGCGGCGCCTTGTCGGCGAAGCCGCCCCAGCACTTGTCCTTTTCCTCGTCGGTCATGTGCTCGCTGCTCAGGCCCTGGCAGGCGCGGTGATAGCGGCCCCAGCGAAAGTTGGGATTGCCCTCGGTCAGCTTCCAGCGGTCGAGAGCCTTGGGATCGACCTGCCACGCCGGATCGATCTGCGGACCGGCGGGGTCGCCGGCCAAGGCGCCCTCGCCTTCGCCAGGCGCCGCGACCGCGCCGGGCTGCGCGGAGGGCCGCGAAGACGCCTCCCGCGAGCGGGCGGAGGGCGTCGCCCTGGCCGCGGCCCGTTTTTCGGCGGGACGCGGCTCGTCCTCCAGCCTGTCGATCTCGAACAGCATCGGCGGAACCTCGGACAGCGGCGCCGAGCGCTCGACCAGCGACAGCAGGCCGATCAGCAGCAGGTTGGCCGCCACGCCGGCCGGGACCGCCACGGCCCATCGACCGACACCCTTTCGCCCCCGCCCCATCGCCCCGCCACCGAAGATTGCCCTACGGCGAATGCTCACGCTTCGATGGCGTCCGAAATTCGACCGCGCGGCGCCCGTTTTGGGCCCTTGCGCGGGGCGTCTGCTGACATCTTGTGTCAGCAGGATTGGCAGCAGGATGGCTGCGGCATTTGTTCGCATCTTGTTCTTGTGTTAATGCCGCGCCAGAACCCTACATATAGCCGCTGCGCCGCGCTCCCCCCGCGGCTCCCAATCCGACCTTCGAGCGTTCCGGACACCATGGCCGAGCAACTGAACTTCATCCGCGTCCGCGGCGCCCGCGAGCACAATCTCAAGGACGTCAGCGTCGACATTCCGCGCGGCGAGCTGGTCGTGCTGACCGGCCTGTCGGGCTCGGGCAAGAGCTCGCTGGCCTTCGACACCATCTACGCCGAAGGGCAGCGCCGCTATGTCGAGAGCCTGTCGGCCTATGCCCGCCAGTTCCTGGAGCTGATGAGCAAGCCGGACGTCGACCTGATCGAGGGCCTGTCGCCGGCCATCTCGATCGAGCAGAAGACGACGTCCAGGAACCCGCGCTCGACCGTCGGCACGGTCACCGAGATCCACGACTACATGCGCCTTCTGTGGGCGCGGGTGGGCGTGCCCTACTCGCCGGCCACCGGCCTGCCGATCGAAAGCCAGACCATCAGCCAGATGGTCGACAAGATCACCGTCCTGCCCGAAGGCACCCGCCTCTATCTGCTGGCCCCCGTCGTTCGCGACCGCAAGGGCGAGTACAAGAAGGAGATCGCCGAGTGGCAGAAGGCCGGCTTCCAGCGGCTGAAGATCGACGGCGAGTACTATCCGATCGAGGACGCCCCGGCCCTCGACAAGAAGTTCAAGCACGACATCGACGTGGTCGTGGACCGCGTGGTGACCAAGGGCGGCATGGAGCAGCGCCTGGCTGACAGCCTGGAGCAGGCCCTGCGCCTGGCCGATGGCCTGGCCGTGGCCGAATGGGCCACCATCGAGGAAGGCGAGAAGGAGCCCAAGCGCCTCCTGTTCTCCGAACGCTTCGCCTGCCCGGTCAGCGGCTTCACCATCGCCGAGATCGAGCCGCGCCTCTTTTCGTTCAACAACCCGGCGGGCGCCTGCCCCACCTGTGACGGCCTGGGCGCGAAGCTGGCCTTCGACGCCGACCTGATCATCCCGGACAAGGACAAGAGCCTGCACAAGGGCGCCGTCGCCCCGTGGGCCAAGGGTCCCTCGCCGCTCTACACCCAGACCCTGCAGGCCCTGGCGCGCCACTACGGCTTCTCGATGGACGAGCCCTGGTACAAGTTGCCGGAAAAGGCCCGGACCGTGGTGCTGAACGGCTCCAAGGGCGAGAAGATCAAGTTCACCTACGACGACAACGCCCGCAAGTACGAGGTCGACAAGCCCTTCGAGGGCGTGCTGCCGAACCTGGAGCGCCGCTGGCGCGAGACCGACAGCAGCTGGGTGCGTGAAGAGCTGGGCCGCTACCAGTCCGACACCCCGTGCGAGGCCTGCGGCGGCAAGCGCCTGAAGCCCGAGGCCCTGGCCGTGAAGGTGCACGGCCTCGACATCGCCGCCGTCTCGAACCTGGCCATCCGTCCGGCCCGCGACTGGTTCAGCGCCCTGGAAGGCCACCTCAGCGACAAGCAGCTGGAGATCGCCCGGCGGATCCTGAAGGAGATCAACGACCGCCTGCGGTTCCTGGTCGACGTCGGCCTCGACTACCTGAACCTGTCGCGCGGCTCGGGCACCCTGTCGGGCGGCGAGAGTCAGCGCATCCGCCTGGCCAGCCAGATCGGCAGCGGCCTGACGGGCGTGCTCTACGTGCTGGACGAGCCGTCGATCGGCCTGCACCAGCGCGACAACACCCGCCTGCTGCAATCGCTGCAGGGCCTGCGCGACCTGGGCAACTCGGTGCTCGTCGTCGAGCACGACGAGGAAGCCATCCTCACCGCCGACTACGTGATCGACATGGGTCCGGCCGCCGGCGTCCATGGCGGCGAGATCGTCGCCCAGGGCACGCCCGACCAGATCATGGCCAACCCGGCCAGCGTCACCGGCCAGTACCTGACCGGCGAGCGTGAGATCGCCGTCCCCGAAGAGCGTCGCCCGATCAACAAGAAGAAGACGCTCAAGGTCATCGGCGCCAAGGGCAACAATCTGAAGGATGTCACCGGCGAGATTCCCGTCGGCACCTTCACCTGCATCACCGGCGTGTCGGGCGGCGGCAAGTCGACCTTCACGATCGAGACCCTCTACAAGGCCGCCGCGCGTCGCCTGAACAACGCTTCGGACGCCCCCGCCGCGCACGAGCGGATCGAGGGCCTGGAGAACTTCGACAAGGTCATCGACATCGACCAGTCGCCGATCGGCCGCACCCCGCGCTCGAACCCGGCCACCTATACCGGCGCCTTCGGTCCGATCCGCGACTGGTTCGCCCAATTGCCGGAGAGCAAGGCGCGCGGCTACGGCCCGGGGCGCTTCAGCTTCAACGTCAAGGGCGGCCGCTGCGAGGCCTGCCAGGGCGACGGCGTCATCAAGATCGAGATGCACTTCCTGCCCGACGTCTACGTCACCTGCGACATCTGCAAGGGCAAGCGCTACAACCGCGAAACCCTGGACGTGCTGTTCAAGGGCAAGACCATCGCCGACGTGCTCGACATGACGGTGGAAGAGGCCGCCGACTTCTTCAAGGCCGTGCCGCCGATCCGCGACAAGATGGAGACCCTCAAGCGCGTGGGCCTCAGCTACATCAAGGTGGGGCAGCAGGCGACGACGCTGTCGGGCGGCGAGGCCCAGCGGGTGAAGCTGTCCAAGGAACTGTCGCGCCGCGCCACCGGCCGCACGCTCTACATCCTCGACGAGCCCACCACGGGCCTGCACTTCGAGGACACCAAGAAGCTGCTTGAGGTGCTGCACGAGCTGGCCGACCAGGGCAACACGGTGGTGGTGATCGAGCACAATCTCGACGTCATCAAGACCGCCGACTGGCTGCTGGACTTCGGTCCCGAGGGGGGCGACGGCGGCGGCCAGATCGTCGCCGTGGGCTCGCCCCAGGACGTGGCCAAGGTCGAGGCCAGCTGGACCGGCAAGTACCTCAAGGAACTGCTGGCCAAGCATGAGGAGCGCCGGCAGGCCCGTGTCGCCGACCTGAAGAAATCCAAGCGGGCCTAATCAGGGTCGAGCCCCGAAACGAGAAAGGCCAGCGGATCGCTCCGCCGGCCTCTTTTGTTGCGCCCTGCGCGTCGCCGGTCAGGCGAAGTAGTCGCTCTCGGTCGCCGGGTCGGCGCCGATCTCGCGATAGATCATCGCCGAGGGCGTGTAGATGGTCACGCTGGTCAGCACCGCGATCAGGCCGCCGACGGCCAGGCTGAGGACGCCGGTCGGCGTCATCAGGCTTTCCAGCGACGTGGACTGCGACTGCATCAGCGCGCCCAGGGTGTCCATGTTGAAGCCGCTCAGCGCCCCGCCCAGCAGGGTGACGATCAGGAACAGCAGCAGGTAGACGACGACGGCCAGGATGGTCGCCACCAGATAGGCGCCCAGCATCGGCCAGAAGCGGCCCTCGGTCAGGGCCATGGAGCCGAAGATGTCGATCTTGCCCTTGGCGAAGGTCAGGACGTTGGCCAGCGACAGGCGCACGGCGAAGTAGACCAGCGCGCCCAGGCCGACCGGAACCAGCAACAGGGCGACGAGGCCGCCGGCCAGCGGCGACAGCGCGCTGACGATGCCGATGGCCAGGGCCAGGACCAGAACGATGCCCAGGTAGCCGGCGAAGAACAGCAGGACCATCAGGATCGACACGCCGGCCTGGCGCAGCTCGTCCGCGCCGAAGCGCAGATAGGCCTGACGGCTGTCGGCCGGACGCAGAACCGCGCGATAGATCGCCGCCATCAGCACCGAATAGAAGGCGATGCTGTAGGTCATCGAGAACAGCATGGTCGGAACCAGCGACCCCATCATCGCCAGCGTCTGCGCGGGATCGGACTGGCCGTTGGCCTGGCTGAGCTCGGTGAAAGCCTCCAGCTGCGGGCCGAACAGGCCGACCGTGACCAGCGCCACGACGACCGACACGACGGTCGAAATCAACACCCAGACCCCCACGGCCTTGGGGTGTTCGCGCACGAGACCGAAGCCGGAAATGGCCGCGTCCGTCGCCGAGAAGGTCTTCATCTTAGCCCCTTGCAAACCCTAGTGATCCCAGGGGTAACAAGCTTCGAAGACGAGGGACAGGTCCCGCCGCTCAAATATCGGGATGCAGCTGACGATAGGCCCGGGCCGGACCGGCGGTCAGGATCACGGTCTGGACGGTGATCATCAGCGGAAAGATCAGCAGATTGACCAGGCCCAGCAGCAGCGCCAGGGCCTTGGCCCCGCCGCCCGCGACGCCGGCCAGGCCGATCAGGCCGGTCAGCAGGCCGCCGATCAGGGTCATCACCATGGTCGCGCCCAGCACCATCAGCAGGTTCAGGACGAACATGCCCAGCAGGCCCCAGAAGTGGCCGTGGGTCAGCACCCACGACTCGCGGACGTTGATGCGTCCCTCGGCGAAGGTCTGGGGCGACAGCAGCGACAGGCGCACGCCCACCCACATCGACAGGCCGATCACCGCCAGGCCGCCGAGGAAGGCGATCCAGGCCGACAGCCCGCGCGCGCCGGCGTTGGCCACCGTGGTGGTCAGCAGGGTCAGGGCGCCGCTGGGAATGGCGGTGACGAACAGGGCCGTCGCCCAGGCGATCAGGGCCACGACGAACAGCCGGACCTCGTCGGCGCCCAGGCGCAGATAGGCGCCCCGGCTCTGCTCGGGATGCATGACCGAGCGCAGGATCGCGCCCGCCAGGACCGCGCTGATCGCCGCCGCCAGCAGGATCAGCAGCGCCATCGCCCCGCCCAGGTGCGAGATCAGCTGCAGCACTTCGCGCGGATCGGCCGAGAACCGCATCTGGGCCAGGTCGCGCCGGACCTCGTTGCCGAAGGCGACGATGATCAGCAATCCCAGCAGGATCAGCGACACCCAGTAGAGCCCGCCCCAGATCAGCAGGGAGACGGGGTGGCGGCGCATGGTGCGCGGCCCTTCGAGGGCGGCGGCGACGGGCGACAAGACGATCATGATCAGGCTTCTGACGGCTGGGCGACGGCCAAGCTCGGAGCGTGTCTGTAGACGTGGACGCAGGCCGCCGTCCAGGCGGGAGCGACACAGAAATAATAGAGGCCGACGGCCGCGGCCTGCACCAGGAAGGCGACGCCGCCGTCGAAAGCCGCCTTGCCGCTGGCGGCGATCAGCACGCTGGGCAGGTAGAAGACAAAGCCCAGCACCACCAGCAGGCCGGCCCGCCCCTTGGTCAGGTCGAAGGCGCTGAACACCCTAAGGCGCCCTTCGGCGATCGAGGCGGCCGGCGCCAGCGCCAGGCGCGCGGCCAGCCAGGCCAGGACCGCCAGGCTGGCCAGCGGGGCCAGGGCGGTGACGAAGGCGGCCAGCGGTCCCGACAGCGCCGCCCGCCAGGCCTCGGCCGAGGTGGCGTCGAAACCGGGCGCGGCGGCGCGGGCGACGCCCAGGGCCACGGCCCCGACCACCACCAGCAGCACGGTGATGACCACCAGGAACACCAGGCCCAGCAGCAGCTGGACGCCGGCCATCAGCGCCTCCTCGCGCCCCCAGCGCAGGCCGACCAGCCCGGCGGGACCATCGAAGGCCGCGCGATAGAGCGCGCCATAGGCCAGGGCCGCGGCGAGGAAGTCGGCGAGCAGGATCCAGGCTCCGCCCAGATAGCGGCCGACCAGGCCGATCAGGCAGGACACGGCCAGCGCCGCCCAGGCGCGCGACGTCAGGCGGCCCACGCCGTCGATGCCGGCCCGCGCCGTCGCGCCGATCGCGACCGATGCCTCGCCCATGTCGTTCCAGATCCCTCGAACAGCCGCCGGCATCCTAGCGCGCGCATCGCCATCAAACGACGAGTCGCGGCCCGGTCAGCGCGGATTTTGCCGCGCCGTGGCGGGAAGGCCGCTGTCAGGCGGCGGCTTCGACCTCGTCGCCCGCCTTCAACGCCCGGTAGACGCTGGCCAGGGGCGTCGCGCAGACCACCAGCACCACGGCCTGGGCGATCGCCGCCACCGGCGCGATGACCACCGCGATCGGCCAGACCAGGGCCAGCACCTCCGCCGCCGTGCGCGCGCTCGGCAGCGTCTTGGCCAGCCCCGGACCAGCGAACGCCACCACGCCGATCACGATCGCCCCGATCACCAGCTGGGCGGCCAGCAGGGTCAGCCCCACCAGCAGCAGCATGCCCAGCAGCCGCAGGCTCTGGCCCTTGGTCAGGGCCCAGGATTCGAACAGCATGAAGCGCCGCTCGGCGAAGGTCATCGGCAGGGCCATCGACAGCCGCAGCAACGCCCACAACAGCGCCAGGAAGCCGACGATCACGCCCAGCACGCCCACCACCACGCCGACGACGGCGCCGGCCTCGTTGTCGCCGGCGATCGCCATCACCAGGAAGGCGATCAGGCCCAGGGCGATCCCCGGCAGCATGGCGGCGATCGCGGCGATGTTGCCGCCGAAGCTGAGGATCAGGCCCACCAGCATCATCCAGCCCTCGGCGGCGCCGACGCGCAGGAAGAAGCCTCGCGCCTCGTCCGGACGCAGCACGGTGCGGAAGGCGGCGGCCATGACGATGGTCGGCGCGACCACCTGGACGACCATCATGCCGATGTTCACCAGGCTGAGCCGGCTCTGCATCCTCATGATGCGCGCCATCGCTTCCTGGTCCGCCGCCTCGCCGCCCAGCGGCATTGTGCGCATCATTTCGGCGAACAGGTCGAAGACCGGCAGGCACAGCAGCACCGCGGGCAGAAAGAGCCCCAGCAGGATCACCGCGCCCCACACCACGACCGCGAGCGGCTTGCGCCCGACCAGCGCCCAGCCCGACACGGCCGCCGACGCCGCGGAAAACTTCTTCGCCACCCTGAAGACCCCCAGAAACCGGATACTCGCCCGGGTGGAAGTTTACACGGCGGTTCCGTCTTGGCGAGGGCGAGGGTATGAGGGCGGCCATGACCACCTCCCCCATTCACGTGATCGGCGGCGGCCTCGCCGGTTCCGAAGCCGCCTGGCAGATCGCCCAGGCCGGCGTTCCCGTCATCCTGCACGAGATGCGTCGCGACGACGCGACCGGCAAAGTCACCACCGACGCCCACCAGACCGACGGCCTGGCCGAGATGGTGTGCTCCAACTCGTTCCGCTCGGACGACTGGCAGTTCAACGCCGTCGGCCTGCTGCACGCCGAGATGCGGCGCTGCGACTCGATCATCATGTCGGCGGCCGATCAGCACCAGGTGCCGGCCGGCGGCGCCCTGGCGGTCGACCGCGACGGCTTCTCGGCCGAGGTCACCCGCCGCCTGGAAGCCCACCCGCTGGTCACCATCGTCCGCGAGGAGATCGCCGGACTTCCCCCCGAAGACTGGGACAACGTCATCGTCGCCACCGGTCCGCTGACCTCGCCGGCCCTGGCCCAGGCGGTGCTCGACCTGTCGGGCGAGGGCCAGCTGTCGTTCTTCGACGCCATCGCGCCGATCATCCACCTTGAATCCATCGACATGGACAAGGCCTGGCGCCAGTCGCGCTACGACAAGGAGGGCCCCGGCGGCGACGCGGCGGCCTACATCAACTGCCCCATGAACAAGGAGCAGTACGAGGCCTTCATCGACGCCCTGCTCGACGGGCCCAAGGCCGAGTTCAAGGAGTGGGAGCACGTCCCCTATTTCGACGGCTGCCTGCCGATCGAGGTGATGGCCGAGCGCGGCCGCGAGACCCTGCGCCACGGCCCGATGAAGCCGGTCGGCCTGACCAACCCGCGCGACCCGACGGTGAAGTCCTACGCCATCGTCCAGCTGCGCCAGGACAACGCGCTCGGCACGCTGTGGAACATGGTCGGCTTCCAGACCAAGCTGAAGCACGGCGTCCAGGCCGAGACCTTCCGCATGATCCCGGGCCTGGAGAACGCCCAGTTCGCGCGGCTGGGCGGCCTGCACCGCAACACCTTCATCAATTCGCCCAAGCTGCTCGACAAGGGCCTGCGCCTGAAGGCCTCGCCGCGCATGCGCTTCGCCGGCCAGGTCACCGGCGTCGAGGGCTATGTCGAAAGCGCCGCCATCGGCCTGCTGGCCGGTCGTTTCGCCGCCGCCGAGCGCAAGGGCGGTTCGCTGGAAGCCCCGCCCCCGACGACTGCTCTTGGAGCTTTGGTCGAGCACATCACCGGCGGCCACCTGGAGGCCGGCCATGGCGGCGGCTCGTTCCAGCCGATGAACATCAACTACGGCCTGCTGCCGCCGCTGGAGGCCCCCAAGGTCGACGAGGACGGCAAGAAGATCCCGCTGAAGGAACGCGGCCGCGCCAAGAAGCGGCTGATGAGCATCCGGGCGCTGAAGGACCTGGACGCCTGGCTGGGGAACTGATCCCCCGGATTTGAAGAAATCGGCCTCCGCCCGGTCCAAGGCGGAGAAGCGCGGCCGTGGAACCTTGGGGTTCCCGGCCGCGCCCCGGCGCGGCGTCTCATGCGAGATCGCCCATGCTCCGCAAGCTCAGCGCCGCCGTCGCCGCAACGGCCCTGCTTTCCACCCCCGCCCTCGCCCAGGACGTGGTCTCGCCGACCAAGGACGCGATCATGGCGTCCTTCGACATCGTCCGCACGGAGGTCAAAAGCGTCGGCCCCGACGTCGTCTTCCGCGTGCAGGTGCGCGGCAAGGCCGGCGAGATGAAGCCCAAGGCCGTCGGCCAGTTCGCCGGCAGCGCGGTGTGGAGCTATGTCTGGCCAACCTCGCTCAACAGCAGCAGCGTGGGCTTCGAGGGCGACCAGGGCATCCTGGCCCTGGCGGTGACCTTCCACCCCGACTTCGACGACGCGGCCTATGGCGGGGTCAACCGCCACGTCTGGCATCCGCACTGGGTGGTGCTGGTTCCCGACGACGCCTGCGGCAAGGGCGCGCTGAAGGTCCGCGACATCCCCGAAGGGACCAAGCCCAAGGTGCCGGCCACCTGGCCCGGCGTGCCGCTGCTGATCGACAGCCCGACCTACCCCACAACCCTGGCCACCGACACCGTCGAGGTCAGCGTGCCGGCCAGCGTGATCGGCGCGGTCGAGGGGGTGAAGTTCGACGGCGTCACCTCGGCCCTGAAGGTCAACGCCAACCTGCACGCGCCGCTGTTGTGCATCTCCGACATCTTCGACGTGGCCTCGGGCGACCTCAGCCTGCCCGGCAAGATCACCCGCTGATCCGGCCATGTGCTTCTACGACACCGAGCCGGGCGGCCTCGCGCCGCCCGGCGCCTTCGTGGGCGCAAAGCCGGCGGGCCTGGCGCCCTGGCAGGCCAGCCGCGCGGCGGCCTATGTGGAGGGGCGACTGGAGACGACGATCCGCGTCGTCGACCTGGCGCGCGCCGCACGGCTCAGCCCCTCCTACTTCTCGCGCGCCTTCAAGGCGACCTTCGGCCTGTCGCCGCAGAAATACGTCGTCGAGCGCCGCCTGACCCGCGCCAAGCGGATCATGCTGACCACGAACGAGCCGCTGTGCGGCATAGCCGTCAGCTGCGGCTTCAGCGACCAGGCCCATCTGTCGCGGCTGTTCCGGCGGCGGGAAGGCGCGCCGCCCAACGCCTGGCGCCGCGAACGACGCCAGGACGCGGCGGCCTCCTGACCTCAGCTGGTCGAGCGCACGAAACTGCCGATGTGCTCGGCCGAGGCTCGCGGATACTGGTGCTGGGGACCGTGGCCCGCCGAGGGATAGGTGATCAGCTGCAGGGTCGGCAGCACCTGGTTCAGGGCGTACCAGTTCTCGACCGGAAAGATGATGTCGTGGTCGCCGCCCAGATGCAGGACCGGCTTGGTCGTGGTCTTCAGCACCTCCAGCACCGCGTCGGCGGGGAAGATCGGGTTCTTGGGCCCGTCGCCGATGTTGGCGCGGGCGAACGCGATCGGCACCGGCGGCGAGCGCCCCTCCGTGCGTTCGGCGATGCGGGCCGAGGACTCGGCGGCGGCCTTGCGGCTGGCCTGCGACTTCGGCTCGAAGAACAGGATCTCCTCTTCCCTCAGCGCGTAGTCCTCGATGACGGCGGTGTCGAAGAACAGCTGCTCGGCCGGCTTGACCAGCGGCCCGGGCGGGGTGGTGCCGATCAGCAGCAGGTGGCTGATCCGCTCGCCGGCCACGGCCAGGGCCACCTGGGCGACCATGCCGCCCAGCGACCAGCCGCCGAGCACGACGTCGCCGAGGTCCAGCGCCGTCATCAGGTCGATCGGGTCGCGGACCATCTGCGCGGGATTGTAGGTCGCCTCGCCGGTCGACAGGCCAAGGCCCGAATAGTCGAAGGTGATGACCCGGAACCCCTCGTCGGCCAGGCCGTCGAGGAAGGCGGGGTCCCAGACGTCCATATTGCCCCGGAAGCGGGTGCACAGCAGCAGCGGCCGGCCCTCGCCGATCGAGCGATAGGCGAGCGTGCGTCCGCCGACCTCGACGAACTGGTTGGGCGCGGAGACGGCGTGGTGGATGGAAGCGACGGCGTTCATGGGAGACCTCGCAGGCAGGATTGAACGGCCCCGACCCTAGGCCTGGGCGCGCAGGCCGAGTTGGACGGAGCCGCCGCGATCGTCGCCGTGCGCGTGAAACGCCGGCGCGGCCGCGTGCAGCCGGCGCCAGGCCGCCGGCGTCATGCCCGCCAGCCGGTGGAAGCGGTTGGTCAGGTGCGACTGGTCGGAAAAGCCGCAGGCCAGGGCGATGTCCTTCAGCGGATCATCGCCCTCGGCGATCAGGATCTTGGCCCGCGCCACGCGCCGCTGCAGCACCATGGCGTGGGGGCTGACGCCGAAGCTGCTCTTGAAAGCCTTGCCGAAATAGCCCGGCCGGACGCCGCCGACGGCCGCCAGTTCGGCCACGGTCAGCGCCCGCTCGAGGTTCTCGTCGATGTAGCGGGCGACCCGCCGCGCCTGCCACGGCGCCAGGCCTCCGGTCCGCGGCGGACCGGCGTCGGCGGGCGCCTGCAGCACCCGCAGCGCCTGGTCGATCAGGCGCCGGGCGCCCTCGACATCGTCGAACAGCCTCTGCTGGATTTCTTCCAGCAGTGCGCCGACCTTGGCCGACGCCCGCTCGCAGCCCACCTGCCGTTCCATCGCCTCGTCCCCACGACGGGAGCACGACCGGCTCCCGGGGGAGAACACGCAGCGGCGGGCGAAACCCACACCATCGTTATGCGAATTTCCTCAATCGGCGCGCACGATCCGGTAGCGGCCCGGGCCTGCGGCTTCCCCACGCACCGGCAGAACCTTGGCCAGGATGCGCAGAAAGCGTTGCGGATCGCCGGTGCGGAACCGTCCCGTCACCCGCAGCGCGGCCACCTTCGGATCGTCTATGACCAGCTTGGCGGCGCTGTGCCGGTTCAGTTCGGCCACCACCTCGGACAGGGGCCGGTCTTCGAAGGTGATCGACGTCTCGCGCCACTCCGACGCGCCGGCCCCCGTCGCCGGAGAGACGACGTCGCGTCCTGGCGCGGCCGTCAGTTGCTGGCCCGCCGCCAGCGCCACCGGCCGCCCCGGTCCGTCGGGGGCGTCGACCGTGCGGGCCACTGAGACGTGGCCCTCCACCAGCGTCACCCGCAGCGGCCCGTCGTCGAGGCGGACGTCGAACCGCGTGCCCAGCGCGGTGATCCGCCGTCCGCCCGCCTCGACCGTGAACGGCCGTTCCCGATCGGGCACCACGTCGAAGAAGGCCCGCCCCCTGACCAGCCGCAGGGCGCGGCCGCCGTGGTCGTACGCCAGGTCCAGAGCGCTGCCGGGCGCGAGACTGGCCTTGCTGCCGTCCGGCAGGTCGAAGGTGCGCATCTGCGCGCCGGTGACGAGGTCGGGCTCGCCGAACATCGCCGAGGCCTGGGGGACGGGCGGCGGCGGGGCCGGAGTCGGCCGCTCGGCCAGCCACAGCCCCAGACCGATGGCGGCCACGAACACCGCCGCCGCGGCCATCCAGCCCGGCGCCGGACCGCGCGAGGGTTTCAGCGCCCGGCGGCGCAACGCCCGCATCGTCGGATCGTCGCCGGCTGCGTCGAAGCCGCCCCAGATCGCCTGCGCCCGAAGCCAGGCCTCGCGGTTGCCGGGCTCGCGGTCGAGCCAGGCGTCGAGCATGGCCGCCTGGGCGGGATCGGACTCGTCGACATTGAGCCACAGCAGCGCGGCGGCCTCGTCGCGCGGCAGGGCGGCCATTTCGGCGGGATCGAGGGAATAGGCGCTCATCGCAGGTCCCCCGTCCGGTCCAGCAGGCGCTCCAGCGCCTTGACCATGTGCTTTTCAACGGCGCTGCCGGATATGCCCAGCCGGCTGGCGATCTCGCGAACGGTCATCCCCTCGATCCGCCGCAGCACGAAGATCGTCCGCGTGCGCTCGGGCAGGGTCAGCAGCGCCGCGCTCGCCGCGCGCAGGGTCTCGCGCGCATCGAAGCGGCCGGCCGGATCGTCGTCGGTCTCGCCATGACGCTCGGGATCGAAGGGCACGTGCTGGTCGGCCCGCCGGGCCAGCCGCCGCCTGTGCCGGTCGGCCCAGACGCTGGCGGCGGTGCGGAAGACATAGGCGCGGGCGTACTCCTCGTCGTCCAGCCCGACCTGGTCGGCGGCGCGTACGAACACCTCCTGCACCAGGTCCTCGACCTCGGCGTCGGCGCCCAGGCGGCGACGGAAGAAGGCGGATACGGCCGCGTGCAGGGCAAGCGCCCGCGCGGGATCGGCGGGCGTCCCGTTCGAACCGTCCGTCGACTGCGGATGGATCACCGCCACTGAACGCTCCACGCACGCCGCGAAGATCCGCGAACGCGGATCCGAAGGGCGGCCTTCACGTCTGAACACGCAGGCGGAGCCAAAATCCTCATCGACCGGATCCAGGAATGTCGCGGCGCGCCTTGGCCCCTCGCGAAACTCCGTTACGCCGCCAGGCCCCCGGTGTCGAGCAAGGCGCCCCTGCGCGGCGTTTCGCCCCAGGTTCGCAAACCGGCGTTTTGTTGCTTCGCCGCTACGCTCGGCCGCATATTTGCCGTCCGCGCCACCGAGCGGCCATTTTTCGGTTTGATCCCGAGCGGCCCTTTCGGCTTAATGACACCGGTAGCTATTTTAATGACACCGGTGGCGGATAACGCTACCAACAAGAACAGAGATCACGGGTCGGCCACTTAAGAGCCTGCCCGTCGGGAAGAACTGGGAGGGAAAATGTTGCAAGTCACTTCGCGGCGGAGCCGCGCCCGCGTGCTGTGCGATCGTGCGTCGCTCGGCGCCCTGACCATCGCAGGCAGCCTGCTGCTCGCCGGAACCGCCTTCGCCCAAGACGCCGCCCCCGCCGCTCAGGCCTCCGGCCAGACCGAAGAGACCGCCGTCGAGGAAGTCGTCGTCACCGGCTATCGCGCCGCCCTGCAGAGCGCCCTCAGCCTCAAGCGCAGCTCGAACGTGATGGTCGACGCCATCAACGCCGAGGACATCGCCGACTTCCCCGACGCCAACCTCGCCGAGTCGCTGCAGCGCCTGCCGGGCGTGTCGGTCGACCGCGAGAACGGCGAAGGCCGCACCATCACCGTCCGCGGCCTGGGCAGCGACTTCACCCGCGTTCGCCTGAACGGCCTGGAAGCCCTGTCGACCGCCGGCCCGTCGATCGCCGGCGACGCCGCCAACCGCTCGCGCGGCTTCGACTTCAACACCTTCGCCTCGGAGCTGTTCAGCGCCCTGAAGGTCCAGAAGACCGCCTCGGCGGAGACCGACGAAGGCTCGCTGGGCGCCACGGTCGACCTGGAGACCGGCAAGCCGCTGAACTTCAAGGATCGTCGCCTGGCCCTGTCGGTGCAGGACGCCTACTACAAGAACGGCGGCACCCACTCGCCGCGCTTCGCGGGCCTGGTCTCCGACCGCTGGGAAACCAACTGGGGCGACTTCGGCGCCCTGTTCTCGGTCGCCTACAACAAGCGCAACCAGATCATCGACAGCTACCAGCGCCAGGCTGGCCAGTCGGACTACACCTATCGCCAGTCGACCTTCCTGGCGACCAACTCGACCGCCACCTCGCCGCGCCGGCAAGGCTTCGCGACCCCGATCGGCACCTCGTGCAACGGCGGCGTGATCCCGGGCATCAACATCACCAACACAGCGATCTGCTCGATGCTGGTCGGCTCGAACGCGGCCGCCTACAACCTGATCAACAATCCCTCGAGCGCGACGACCAACGCCACCAGCCTGACCGGCACCGGCTCGATCACCGCGCCCGGTCCGCTGACCCGCATCCCCGCCCTGGCCACGCTGAACCAGCAGGACCTGGAGCAGGAACGCCTGGGCCTGACCGGCGCCCTGCAATGGCGCCCGACCAGCCGCACCACGATCTCGTACGACTGGGTCTATTCGGAGCTGCAGCAGTCGTCGGTCAACTATCAGGTCCAGACCGTCGGCCTGAACCGCAACAACACCAACAACAGCACCAACAACCCCTTCTACACGCTGAACCCGAGCACCACGCCCGCCCAGAAGCGCGCGTTCTACTCGTCGTGCACCGCGCAGGCCGCCAATGAAGTGCGTGACGCCATCGACTGCGGCCAGCAGCTGAACGGCGGCGCCCTGGTCGCCGGCACGACCAACAGCTACAACCCGTTCAACCTCGATCCGTACGACTACTACAACAGCCTCTCGTCGGTGGGTTACGTGGCCAGCGCCAACGGCACGGCGATGGTCGACAAGTTCATCGGCCGTCCCAGCGTGCGCCTGATCGATGCGGCGCTGTCGTCGACCGGGGCCAACGCCGACTATCTGAAGCTTGGCAATGTCGACCTGCGCTCGGCGGCCGACGCGGCGTTCTTCACGACCTACTTCCGCCAGTCGTCGCTGAAGCTGGACCACGAGTTCAGCGACAACTTCACGATGAGCGCCGTCTGGGGCAAGTCGTCGTCGAAGAACAAGACCCAAGGCCTGCTGGCCGACTTCATCCGCCTGGACTCGGGCCAGGGCGTGGCCGGCGACGACTACCTCGTCTACGACGCGCGCGGCGGCGGCGACATGCCGCTGCTGAACCTGGGCTTCGACGCGACCCAGGCCTCGGCGTGGGACTTCGTGAAGGGCTACTCGGCCCTGCGCCACTTCCAGCGCTTCACCAACAACGACTACGAGACCCTGCGCGTCGACTTCAAGTACGACCTGGACGACAACTACGCGGTCCGTTTCGGCGTCAGCCAGCGCAAGTACGGCTTCGACACCGCCGAATATCGCCGCCTGAGCGGCGAGACCCTGAACCCCAGCCTGAAGGAAGCCGGCACCAACATCGCTTCGGTCAGCAAGGTCATCAACTGGGGCACCGGCCTGAATGTCCCGTCCGGCGGCACCACCGCCTTCCTGGCGCCCGACCTGCAGAAGATGGTCAGCCTGTTCGACTTCGACTGTAACTGCGTCAACAAGTGGGGCGACTGGCGCCTGTCGTACCTGAGCAGCGCGGCCAACCGCTACTCGGTCGAGGAGAAGGACACCGGCGCCTTCGTCCAGTTCGACTACAACACCGAGCTGTTCGGTCGCGAGCTGCGCGGCAACGTCGGCACCCGCTACGCCATCACCGAACTGGAATCCGACGGCCTGACCAACGGCTCGCGGCCGATCTCGGGCGAGAACAAGTACACCGACATCCTGCCCTCGCTGAACGCCGCCTACGAGGTGGCCGACAACATGTACATCCGCTTCGGCGCGGCTAAGGTCATGGCCCGGCCGATGCTGGGCAACCTGTCGCCCGCCGTCACGGCCATCAGCGTCCCCACCGGCGCCGGCGCCACCGTCGGCGGCTCGATGACCGTCGGCAACCCGAAGCTCGACCCGTTCCGCGCGGTCAACTACGACCTGAGCTTCGAATGGTACTTCACCTCGGGCGCCCTGGTGTCGGTGGCGATCTTCGACAAGCAGATCAACAACTTCCCGCAGACGCTGATCAACAACGCGCCGCTGAGCCAGATCCTCGACGCCGACGGCATCGCCGCCCTGCGGGCCGCCCAGACCAACGTCAACGCGATCGCCTATATCGACGCCGACAACACCTTCGACATCCGCCAGTTCGACAACGCGCCGGGCGGCTACATCCGCGGCATCGAGGTCAACTACCAGCAGAACCTGACCTTCCTGCCCTGGTACTTCAAGAACCTGGGCGTCCAGTTCAACGCCACCCACCTGGAGTCGGAACTGGAATACATCGTCACCCCGGCCAACGCCCGCACCGGCGCGGCGGCGATCACCGCCAAGGCCCCGTTCACGGGCGCCTCGCCGGACGCCTTCAACTTCACGGTCTTCTATGAAGTCGAAAAGTTCTCGGCCCGCCTGTCGTCGTCCTACCGCAAGGGCTACAGCCAGACCTATCCGGTCGCCGCCGGCACCTGCGACCCGGGCTATTGCGACAGCCCGCTGGTCAACGACTTCGCTGGCAGCAAGAAGACCTTCAACCTCGACGGTTCGGCCACCTACAAGCTGACCAAGAACATCACCCTGTCGCTCGAAGCCCTGAACCTGACGGACCAGAAGGAAGAGCGCTGGGCCTACCAGGACGATCCGGTCGTGTCGCGCTACGCCGCCACCGGTCGCTCGATCTTCATGGGCGCGCGCTTCGTCTACTGACGCCGATCGCGTCTTTCTCCCCGAAACGACTGGCGGCGCGGACCAAGGTCTGCGCCGCTTTTTCTTTGGCCAGACGCGGGTTGGCGAAGAACCCGAAGCCCTTCAGCAGGATCTTCACCGCCTCCCAGTGGATCGCCGCCAGCACGCCCACGACCTGCCAGGGATGGCCCAGCGCCGCCCGCAGCACCGCCCTGTCGCTCAACGGCTCGCGCCGTCCGGTGAAGCTGGCCGTCAGCACCCGCCCTGCTTCGTCGTGCACGTCGACACCCACCCGCACGTCCTGGCCCGGCGGCGCGATCGTGAAGGCGTAGCGCAGGTCCATCGGCAGGAAGGGCGAGACGTAGAAGGTCTTGTCGCAGCCCTGGACCACCAGCCCGTCGTCCCGCGCCGCCGCGGGCAGCACATAGTCGTGGCGCTCGCCGAAGGTGTTGCTGACGGCATAGACCACCGCCGCCAGGCGCTCGTCGCGGTCGTGGCAGAAATAGACGGTCAGCGGGTTGAAGCCGTGGCCAAGCAGGCGCGGCATGCACAGGGCCAGGATCGCGCCGCCGGGCGGGCCCAGCCCGCGCGCCGCCAGCAGCGCCTCGATCTGCGGCTTCACCGGCGCGGCCCGCCGCCCTCCGTGGTCGCGATCGTGATAGCTCAGCAGGTTCAGGGCGTTGTGCGAGAAGAGGCGCAGGCGAGCCGCGATCGCGTCCAGCTCGTCGAGGTCGACCAGCAGCATGAACACGCGATAGCGCAGGCGATGCCTGCGCGGCCGGCCGCGCTCGTGCGCCACCACGCCGCTGTAGAGCGCCGAGCGCGGGCTCATGCGACCAGCTCCGCGTCCCGGCTCGCCGACGGCGCGTCGACGAAGATCCGACCCGACGGGTCGGGCGTCAGCCAGGGACGGCGCACGCCGCCCAGCTGCTCGGCCACGGCCAGACCCGCCTGCAGGCCGTCCTCGTGGAAGCCCGAACCGAAATAGGCCCCGGCGAACCAGGTGCGGCGCACGCCCTGCAGCGACCACAGTCGCGACTGCGCGGCCATGGCCGCCGCGTCGAACAGCGGATGTTCATAGACCTGGTCATGCAGCACGGCGCCGGGCGCGCGATCGGGATTGAGCGACAGGAAGCAAGGCGCCGCCTCGCCCAACGGCTGCAGGCGGTTCATCCAGTAGGTCACCCCGCCCTCGCCCCGCACGCCACGGCGGCCGACATGGTTCCAGCTGGCCCAGGCCGCCGTCCGGCGCGGCATCAGCCCGGCGTCGCCGTGCAGCACCGCGCGGTTGCGGCTGTAGCGGAAGGCGCCCAGCAGGGCCGCCTCTTCCTGGGTCGGCTGGGCCAGCATGGCCAGGGCCTGGTCGGCGTGGGCGGCGATCACCACCTGGTCGAAGCTTCGCGCCTGGCCGCCGACGTCCTCGACGACCACGTGGTCGAGCCGGCGCAGGATCCGCCTCACCGGCCGCGACAGCAGGATTTCGCCGTCGAGGTCGGCCGCCAGGGCCGCGACATAGCGGGCGCTGCCGCCGACCACCGTCCGCCAGATCGGCCGCTTGTCGATCGGCAGCATCAGGCCGTGATTGTCGAAGAAGCGCAGGAAGGCGCCGGCCGGGAATTCTCGGATGTCGCGCAGCGAGGCCGACCAGATCGCCGCGGCCTGCGGCAGCAGGTGATCCTCCTGGAAGGCACGCCCGAACCCCTGCGCGTCCAGATAGTCGGCCAGCCGGCAGAAACCGTCGTCGCCCAGCGTGCGGGCGTCGCGCGCGCCGGCGCGATAGAAGCGCATGACGTCCAGCAGCATGCCCAGGAACCGCGGGTTCACCAGGTTGCGCTTCTGGGCCAGCAGGCGGTTGCTGGAATATTCCAGCGCCCCGTCGTCCAGCGACACCCCGAACGACATGTCGCTGGCGGCGGTCTCGACGCCCAGGTGGCTGAAAAGCGCCGTCAGGTTGGGATAGTTCGGCTCGTTGTAGACGATGAAGCCGGTGTCCACCGCCACCCCGCCCGCCTGCACCGTATGGGCGTGGCCGCCCAGGCGGTCGTCGGCCTCGTACAGCACCACCTCGTGACGCTTGGCCAGCAGCCAGGCCGCCGACAGGCCGGAGATTCCTGAACCGACCACGGCGATGCGCTGGCGCGGGCTTGGGCTGGAGGTCGGCAAGGCTGGTGCTCCGTCGGCAAGGCTTCCTCGCAGCTACGGAGCAGACGGGGATTTGGACGCATGCATCCGAACGCGGTCTTCGCACGTAGCTCCATCCGAAGGTCGCCGGCCCGACAGACGGGGCGCGGCCGCCATGGACGGAGGCACGATGACGGACACGACGCGCGACCTGACCGGCAGGGCGCCCGCCCGCGACGAGGCCCTCGGCCGCAGCGGCGGCGGACCGATCCAGGCCCTGGTCCGCCTGGCCCAGGACGCCGCCGTGCCGGACTTCCTCTCGCGCCTGGCCATCCATCATCTGGTCTCCGGGGCGCGGCGCTCGCTGGAGAGCGCCCCGCCGGACGCCGCCGCCCAGTTCGCCGAGGCGATGGCCGACGGCCCGATCGCCACCCACACCGCCGACGCCAACGCCCAGCACTATGAGCTGCCCGCCGCCTTCTTCGAGGCGGTGCTGGGCCCGCACCTGAAATACTCCAGCGGCCTCTATGCGCCCGGCGTCGTCACCCTCGCGCAGGCCGAGGCCGCCGCCCTGCGCGAGACCGAGAGCCACGCCGACCTGCGCGACGGCCAGGCGGTGCTGGAGCTCGGCTGCGGCTGGGGCTCGCTGTCGCTGTGGATGGCCGAGCGCTTTCCCGCCTCGACCATCACGGCGGTGTCGAACTCGACCTCGCAACGGGCCTTCATCCAGGCGCGCGCCGCCGAACGCGGCCTGACCAACCTGTCCGTCGTCACCGCCGACATGAACGTCTTCGACACCGCCCGCCGGTTCGACCGCGTGGTCTCGGTCGAGATGTTCGAGCACATGAGCAACTGGCGCGAACTGCTGGCCAGGGTGCGGTCCTGGCTGAAGCCCGACGGCCTGCTGTTCCTGCACGTGTTCTCCCACGCCGGCACGCCCTACCGCTTCGAGACCGAAGACCCTGACGACTGGATCGCCCGCCACTTCTTCAGCGGCGGGATCATGCCCAGCCACGACCTGATCCGGCAGTTCCCCGACCTGTTCGAGGTGGCCATGGACTGGCGCTGGAGCGGCGACCACTACGCCCGCACCGCGCTGCACTGGCTGGAGCGCTTCGACGCCGCCCGCGACGTGATCGATCCGCTGCTCGCCGAGGTCTATGGCCCCGAGGCGCGGATCTGGCGGCGGCGCTGGCGATTGTTCTTCCTCGCCACGGCCGGACTGTTCGGCCATCGCGGCGGCGCCGAGTGGGGCGTCAGCCACTACCGCCTGCGGCCGGTCGCCTGAAGGAGCCCCGCGAATGCTGCGCTATGTTCTCGGCTATCTGTCGACCGCCGTCGTCTTCCTGGCGCTGGACGCCGTCTGGCTGACCCAGATGGCCGACCGCCTCTATCGCCCGCGCATCGGGGCGCTGATGGCCGATACGCCCAGCCTGCCGCCGGCCGTGGTCTTCTACCTGATCTACATCGGCGCGGTGACCTGGTTCGCGATCGCGCCGGCCCTGCGCCCCGACGGCGGCTGGCCGCGCCTGCTGGCCAACGCCGCGCTGTTCGGCCTGGCCGCCTACGCCACCTACGACCTGACCAACCAGGCGACGCTGAAGACCTGGTCCACGACCGTCACCCTGGCCGATATGGCCTGGGGCGCCTTCGTCACTACCGCGGCGGCCAGCGCCGGCTATTTCGTCGCCAGTCGGCTGGCGAGCCGGTAAGCCGTTGCCAGCCATGGAGGAGCATGCGAGCGTCCGCTCTGGGCATCATGCCGGAGGGGACGTCGCTTGGACGCTGACAGCAGCCGCGCCTTGCTTTCGCGCGCAATCGCCCGCGTCGCCAACCGCGATCATGACGCCCTCAAATACGTCTATCGGCACACCTCCGCGAAGCTATTGGGCGTCGTCTTGCGTATCTTGAACGATCGCGAGGAGGCCGAGGACGTGTTGCAGGACGTCTATCTGACGGTGTGGAACAAGGCCGACCGGTTCGACCCGGAAAAGGCCAGCCCCATCACCTGGCTGGTCAGCCTGGCCCGCAACCGCGCCATCGACCGGCTGCGCGCGCGCGGAACCCGCGTCATGACCGGCGTCGAAGAGGCCGAGGCCCTGCCCGACGCAGCGCCCCTGGCCTCGGCCCGGGTCGAGGCCGACGAGGACCGCCAACGCCTGGACGGCTGCCTCGACCAGCTGGACCCCAAGCATTCCGGCGCCGTGCGCAAGGCCTTCTTCGAGGGCCTGACCTACGACGCCCTGGCCCAGGCGGTCGGCGTGCCGCTGGGCACCATGAAGAGCTGGATCCGGCGTAGCCTGATCAGCCTGCGAGCCTGTCTCGAAGCATGACCGACGCGACCGACATTCCGCCGGAAGGCCCCGAAAGCTCCGAAGAGCGCCCCCTGGCCGGGGAGTACGTTCTGGGCGTGCTGGATGCGTCCGAACGCGCCGAGGCCGAACGCCGGCTGGCCGCCGACCCGTCCTTCGCCCGCTCCGTGGCCTGGTGGGAGGAGCGCCTGACGCCGCTGGCCGCCGACGCCGCCTCGACCCAGCCGTCCGAAGGCCTGTGGCCGCGCATCCAGAACCTGATCGCCGAGCCCCTGAAGCCCTCGGCCTGGAGCAATGTGACCCTCTGGCGCGGCCTCACCGCCGGCGCCATGGCCCTGGCCGCCGCCTGCGTCGTGGTGGCCATCCTGCCCCGCCCCGCCCAGCCGCCGGCAGTGGCGCCCGCGCCGGCCAGGCCGCAGGCGGCCGAGGTGGCGCTGATCGCCGATCCGACCACCAACAAGCCGATGATCGTCGCCACCCTCGACCACGGCATGGACCAGGTGATGCTGACGCCCATGGGCATGAAGATGCCGCAGGGCCGCGACGCCGAACTGTGGATCATCCCCGAGGGCCAGAAGGCGATCTCGCTGGGCGTGATCCCGATGGACAAACCGATGCGCATCCCGATGCCGAAGGACCTGCGCGGCGAAGGAACCTACACCGCGCTGCTGGCCGTCACCGACGAGCCGATCGGCGGCTCGCCCACGGGCGTGGCCACCGGCTCGGTGCGCGCGGCGGGCAAGTTCGCCAAGGCCTGAACGCCGTTTTTCGGGGAGCCATCAGGGGCCGGGCGCGTTGGCCCCGGTCATGAAGGATCTTCCCGCCTGGCTGCCTGACTGGCTGAACGACTCCGTGTGGCTGATCGCCTGGGCGCCGCCCTGGATCGTCAGCCTCGCCCTGATCGTCCTGGCGATCGCCGCCGCGCTGGCCCTGCACGCGGTGGCCGTGCGCGTCGTCCGCCACGGCTTCGCCAAGCGCGACGCCTTCTGGCAGGCGATGATCGCCCGCACCCGCCGGCCCACGCGCATGGCCTTCATCGTCGCCGCCCTGGGCGCGGCCGTCTCGATCGCGCCGCTGGACGTATCCCAAGCCGCCACCGCCAAGCACCTGCTGCTGGTGATGTTCATCATCCTGCTGGGCTGGATGGCGATGACCGCGCTCGACATCGGCGCGGCGCTCTACATGCGCGGCTTCAAGGTCGACGTCGAAGACAACCTGCTGGCCCGCAAGCACATCACCCAGATCCGCATCCTGCGCCGGGCGATGGCGATCCTGATCGGCATCTTCACCCTGGCCCTGGCGCTGATGACCATTCCCGGCGTGCGCCAGTGGGGCGTCAGCCTGCTGGCCGCCGGCGGCGCGGCCTCGCTGATCGTGGGTCTGGCCCTGCAGCCGCTGCTGACCAACCTGATCGCCGGCATCCAGATCGCCGTCACCCAGCCGATCCGCATCGACGACGCCGTCATCGTCGAGAAGGAGTGGGGCAATATCGAAGAGATCAACGCCACCTACGTGGTGGTGCGGCTGTGGGACTGGCGGCGGATGGTGCTGCCGCTCAGCTACTTCATCCAGACCCCGTTCCAGAACTGGACCCGCGAGAGCGCGGCCCTGATCGGCACGGCCATGCTCTATGTCGACGCGTCCGCGCCGGTCGACCGCCTGCGCGAGAAGCTGGAGGAGATCGCCAAGGCCTCGCCCCGCTGGGACGGCAAGGTGGTGAACCTGGCCGTCACCGACATCACGCCCGAGGTCATGGAGGTGCGCTGCCTGGTCAGCGCCCGCAACGCGCCCACCACCTTCGACCTGCGCTGCGAGGTGCGGGAAAAGATGATGGCCTTCCTGCGCGAGGAACTGCCCGACGCCTTCCCGAAGAAGCGGCTGGCGCTGGCGGCGGAGGGCGGCGCCTAGGCGGCCGCCCGCAGGGTCCGGGCCAGGCGAACGGAATCGCCCCGGGTCGACAGCCAGATCAGCCCCTCGACGGCCAGGCAGATCGCGCCGTCCAGCAGCGCCGTCAGCGTGTTCGCCGCCCCGCGCTCCTTTTCGGCATAGCGCAGGTGGCCAAGCTCCTGCTGCTGGATCTCGCGGATCGTGGCCGCCATCTCGACGTCGCGATCGCCCAGCCAGGCCAGCTGGTCGTCGAGATGCCTGTGCACGGTGCGCTCGACCGCCTCGGTGCAGACCAGGATCGCCTTGCGACCGAACAGGCCGGTCAGTCCGCCGAGCGCGCCTCCGCCGATCGACCAGATCCACATCAGCCGGCAGGGCTTGGCCGCACGGGTCGGCATCAGGGCCCGAAAGCGCGCCAGGTGCTCGCGCTCGTGCGCCAGGGTCCGGGTCAGGAACGGCAGCAGGTCGGGCGCGCGCAGGCGGGCCATGGCGATCTGGGCGAGATAAATCCGGATCGCGCCGTGCTCGCCGCCATGGTTCACGCGCAGGATCCGGGCGTCGACGGTGCGGTTCAGGGGCGCGGCCATGCCCGCAACATGTAGCCGGTCGCCGAACACGGCAAGGTGGCGCCGACGCCCTAGCCACCCATGAAGTAAGTGATTTATGACTTACAAGCAGGCGCCCGGACGGCCGGCTGGCGCTTGCGCGGGCAATCGGCGGAGACTTGGCCGTCCCGGCGCTTGCCGAGGCGGACCGGCGGGCGCAGCCTGCTATCGGGTGAGGCGACGAAACGGCGGGGAGCGGAGTGACTCAAGCGTTCGAGATCGGCGTCAGGGCCAAGGCCCGCTGCGACCTGATGGGCGCGGCGCCCTTCAGCGAGGCCGACGACATGCTCGTTCGCCGTTTTCTCACCCCGGCCCACAAGGCCGCGCTCGACACCCTGAAGTTCTGGATGGAGGAAGCCGGCATGGCCGTGCGCCTCGATCCGGCCGGCAACCTCGTCGGCCGCTACGAGGGTCAGGCGCCCGACGCCCCCGCTCTGCTGATCGGCTCGCACATCGACAGCGTGCGCAACGGCGGCCGCTACGACGGGGCGCTGGGCGTGATGCTGGCCGTCGACCTGATCGAGACCTTTCACCGCCAGGGCCGCCGCCTGCCCTTCGCGCTGGAGGCCATCGCCTTCGGCGACGAGGAAGGCTCGCGCTTCCCCGCCTCGATGGCGTGCAGCCGCGCGGTCGCCGGCACGGTCGATCCCTACGTGGTCGAGATGACCGACGCCGATGGCACGAGCCTGGCCGAGGCCTACGCCGCCTTCGGCCTGGATCCCACCCGCCTCGTCGAGGCCGCCCGCCGGCCTGGCGAGGTCTTCGCCTTCCTCGAAGCCCATATCGAGCAGGGCCCGGTGCTGGAGGCCGAGGATCTGGCGCTGGGCGTCGTCACCGCCATCGCCGCCCAGAAGCGGATCCTGGTGCGCTTCAAGGGCCAGGCCGGCCACGCCGGCACCACGCCGATGGGCCTGCGCAAGGATCCCGGCCCGGCCGCCGCCGAGGCGGTGCTGGCCCTGGAGCGGATCTGCCGCGAAAGACCGCTGGGCGGAACCGACGGCCTCGTCGGCACCGTCGGCCGCATGACCGCCCTGCCCGGCGCCTTCAACGTCATTCCCGGCGCCGTCGAGTTCTCGATGGACATCCGCGCCGAGACCTCGGCCACCCGCGACGCCGCCGTCGCCGCGATCACCGCCGAGGTCGAGGCCATCGCCGCCCGCCGCGGCCTGCCGGTCTCGGTCACCCTGATGCAGGAACTGGCCGAAAGCCCCTGCGACGCGGGCCTGACCGACCTGCTGGCTGCCGCCGTCGGCGACGTGCAGGACTTGGGGGGCCAAGCCGCCCGCCGCCTGCCCAGCGGCGCCGGCCACGACGCCATGGTCATCGCCGACCTCTGCCCCACCGCCATGCTGTTCATCCGCTGCGAGGGCGGCGTCAGCCACAACCCCGCCGAAGCCGTCACCGACGCCGACTGCGCCCTGGCCGCCCAGGCCATGGTCGGGTTCGTCGAACGACTGGCGACGCGCAACGATTTCTCGAAGACGCAAGCATGACTACCTTCAAAGAACTCGACCACCCCGCCCGCCTGCTGATGGGCCCCGGCCCGATCAACGTGCACCCGCGCGTGCTGCGGGCCATGTCGGTGCAGCTGCTGGGCCAGTTCGACCCCGAGTTCACCGGCTACATGAACGAGGTCATGGCGCTGTATCGCGGCGTCTTCCAGACCACGAACCCGTGGACCTTCGTGGTCGACGGCACCTCGCGGGCCGGCATCGAGGCGGCGCTGGTCTCGACCCTGCAGCCGGGCGACGACGTGGTGGTGGTCAACGCCGGGCGTTTCGGCCTGCTGCTGGCCGAGATCGCCGAGCGCTGCGACGCCAAGGTCACCTTCGTCGAGGGCGAGTGGGGCGAGGTCGTCGACCCGCAGGCGGTGGAGGACGCGGTCGCGCGCGTGAAGCCGCGGCTGGTGGCCTGCGTGCACGGCGACACCTCGACCACCATCGCCCAGCCGATCGAGGCCATCGGCGAGATCTGCCAGCGGCACGGCGCGCTGCTCTATGTCGACGCCACCGCTACGCTGGGCGGCATGAGCGTGCCGGTCGACGCCTGGAAGGCCGACATCGTCACCGCCGGCCTTCAGAAGTGCATGGGCGGCCCGTCGGGCTCGGCCCCGATCACCATCAGCGACAAGGCCGCCGAGCACATCTTTTCCCGCCGCCATGTGGAGAAGGGCCTGGCGACCGCAGGCATGACCGGGAACGGCCGCCGCATCGCCTCCAACTACTTCGACCTGGCCATGATCATGGACTACTGGTCGGACAAGCGCCTGAACCACCACACCGAGGCGGCCAGCATGCTGTTCGCCGCCCGCGAATGCGCCCGCATCGTGCTGGAGGAAGGGCTCGAGGCCCGCTTCGCCCGCCACAGGCAGGCCGGCGCGGCCATGACCGCCGGCATCGAGGCCCTGGGCCTGCAGGTCTACGGCGACCAGGCCCACAAGATGACCAATGTCACCGGCGTGATCGCGCCGGCCGGGGTCGACTACGACCGGGTGAAGGCCCGCATGCGCACCGAATTCGAGATCGAGATCGGCGCGGCCTTCGGCCCCCTCGCCGGCAAGATCTGGCGGATCGGGACCATGGGCGTGAACGCCCGCAAGCACGCGGTGCTGCAGACCCTGGCGGCGCTGGAAGCGGTGCTGCGCTGGGAAGGCTTCAGCGCGCCGGCCGGCGCGGGCGTGGATGCGGCGCTGGGGGTGTTCGGATGATGGCGACGACGCTCAAGACCCTCCCCCTGAAGGGGGAGGTGGCCGCGAAGCGGTCGGAGGGGGAAGCGATTTCCCATGTCCGTCCTACTTCCCCCTCCGTCGCCTTCGGCGACACCTCCCCCTTCAGGGGGAGGGCCTTGGCATGACGACCTACCCCCGCGACCTCATCGGCTATGGCGAACACCCGCCGCACGCGGCATGGCCGGGCGGCGCGCGCGTGGCCGTGCAGTTCGTGCTGAACTACGAGGAAGGCGCCGAGCGCAGCGTGCTGCATGGCGACAAGGTCAGCGAATACTTCCTGTCGGAGATGGTCGGCGCCCAGCCCATCGAGGGCATGCGCCACATGTCGATGGAGAGCCTCTACGAATACGGCTCGCGCGCCGGCTTCTGGCGCATCCGGCGCCTGTTCGAGGAGTTTCGCCTGCCGCTGACCGTCTACGGCGTCGCCCAAGCCATGGAGCGTGCGCCTGACGTGGTCGAGGCGATGATGAAGTCGGGCTGGGAGATCGCCAGCCACGGCTATCGCTGGATCGACTACCAGCACTTCCCCGAAGACCTGGAACGCGAGCACATCGAGAAGGCCATCGAGGTGCACAAGCGCCTGACCGGCGAGCGCCCGCTCGGCTGGTACCAGGGCCGCACCAGTCCCAACACCGCCCGCCTGGTCGCCCAGGAAGGCGGCTTCGTCTACGACGCCGACAGCTACAGCGACGACCTGCCCTACTGGGACGACCAGCACGGCCGGCCCCAGCTGATCGTGCCCTACACGCTCGACACCAACGACATGCGCTTCGCCGCCCCCCAGGGCTTCAACAGCGGCGACCAGTTCTTCGCCTATCTGCGCGACGCCTTCGACGCCCTGTATCTGGAAGGCGAGACCGCGCCGAAGATGATGAGCATCGGCCTGCACTGCCGCATCGTCGGCAAGCCGGCCCGGATCATGGCCCTGCGCCGGTTCCTCGAACACGTGACCCGCCACGACAAGGTCTGGGTGGCCAAGCGGATCGACATCGCCCGCCACTGGATCGCGACCCATCCCTACGGAGCCAAGGCATGAGCGCCCCGCCCCTCACCCTGGCCCGGCTAAACAGCATGAACCAAACGGGCTTCGTCACCGCCCTGGGCTTCGCCTTCGAGCTGTCGCCCTGGGTCGTCGAGCGCGCCTGGGACGCCCGCCCCTATCCCAGCATCGAGGCCATGCACGGCGCGATGATGGACGTGCTGAACGCGGCCTCGACCGACGACAAGCTGGCCCTGATCCGCGCCCACCCGGAACTGGCGGGCAAGGCGGCGATCGCCAAGACCCTGACCGCCGAAAGCACGGCCGAGCAGGCCGGCGCCGGGCTCGACCGGCTGACGCCGGAAGAGTTCGCCCGCTTCCACGACCTCAACGCCGCCTATGCGAAGGCCTTCGGCTTTCCGTTCATCATCTGCGTGCGGCTGAACGACAAGAGCTCGATCCTGCGGGCCATGCAGACGCGCCTGTCCAACGACCGCGAGGCCGAGATCGCCGAGGCGATCGCCCAGATCGGCCTGATCTCCAAGCTTCGCATCCAAGACGCCGTGACCGCCTAGATGGACTATGATCTCGCCGCCTGGCTGAACCTGGCGCTCCGCTGGCTGCACGTGATCGCGGGCGTCGCCTGGATCGGCGCCTCGTTCTACTTCGTCTGGCTCGACAACAACCTGCGCGCACCCGAACCGGCCAAGGACGGCGTGAAGGGCGAACTTTGGGCCGTGCACGGCGGCGGCTTCTATCACTCGCAGAAGTACCTGACCGCGCCGGCGCACATGCCCAGCCACCTGCACTGGTTCAAGTGGGAGGCCTACACCACCTGGCTGTCGGGCTTTGCTTTGCTGTTCGTGCTCTACTACTGGGGCGCGCCGGTCTACCTGATCGACCCGGCCAAGCACGCCTTCAGCCACTGGCAGGCGGTGGGCGTGGGCCTTGCCTTCATCTTCGGCGGCCTTGCCGTCTACGAAGCCCTGTGCCGCTCGCCGCTGGTGGAGCGCCCCCGCCTGTTCGGGGTCGTCTGGTTCTGCGCGCTGATCGGCGCGGCCTGGGCGCTGCAGCACCTGTTCACCGACCGCGGGGCCTTCATCCATGTCGGCGCCATCATCGGCACGGCCATGGCGGCCAACGTCTTCCTGACGATCATTCCCAACCAGCGGAAGATCGTCGCCGACATGCTGGCGGGCCGGCCCGTCGACCCGCGCCTGGGCGCGGCGGGCAAGCAGCGCTCGGTGCACAACAACTACATGACCCTGCCGATCCTGTTCATCATGATCAGCAACCACTATCCGGCGATCACCGGCCATCCGCTGGCCTGGCTGCTGCTGGCGCTGGTGGGCATGGCCGGGATTTCGATCCGCCACTTCTTCAACCTGCGCCACCACGGGATCATCCGGCACGACTTCCTGTTCTATGGGGCCATGCTGATGTTCGCCGTCAGCGTCATCGCCAGCCAGAAGCCCAAGGCGCCCGCCGTGCTGGGCCCCGTCAGCTTCTTCGAGGCCCAGGCCATCGTGGAAAAGCACTGCGTGACCTGCCATGCCGCCAAGCCCACCCACCGCGGCTTCGGCGCCCCGCCCAACGGCGTCACCTTCGACAGTCCCGAGCACATCGCCCGCTATGCGTCCAAGATCAAGGAACGCGCGGTGATCAGCACCAGCATGCCGCTTGGCAACGAGACCCATATGACCGATGAGGAGCGCGCCAAGCTTGGCGCCTGGATCGAATCCGGGGCCAAACTGCCCTGAGCACCCTGGAGGCCGCCCCCTTGTCCGAAGCCGATCACGAGGTCGCTCCCGACGCCCCGGCGCCGCGCAAGCGCAACGCCGAGCGGACGCGCAAGGCGATCATGTCGGCGGCGCTGAAGGAGTTCTCGCAGGCCGGCTTCGCGGGCGCGCGCATCGAGCGGATCGTCAAGGCCGCCAAGTGCAACATCCGCATGCTCTACCACTACTTCGGCGACAAGAAGGGCCTCTACGTCGCCGTGCTGGAGGCCGCCTACGAGGACCTGCGCAACCGCGAGGCCGAGCTGAAGATCGACTTCGACAAGCCGCTCGAGGGCTTCCTCGAACTTCAGCGCTTCACCTTCGAGTATTTCGAGAAGAACCCCCGCTTCGAGGGCCTGCTGCGCAACGAGAACCTGATGCAGGGCAAGTTCGTCGCGCAGAGCCGCAAGGTCACCGAGACGGCCTTCCCCCTGCGCCGCACCATCGAGCGGCTGATCGAGAGCGGCCAGGAACAGGGCCTGTTCCGCGACAACCTCGACCCGATCCAGATCTACGTCACCATCGCGGCCATGAGCCGCTTCCACCTGGCCAACGGCTGGTCGCTGTCGGTCACGCTGGACACCGACATGAGCACCGCCGAATGGCGCCGGGCCAGGCTCCAGCACGCCCTGGACGTGCTGGAGGGGTACCTGACGGCGGCTTGAAAATCCCCCTCTCCCAGAGGGAGAGGGAGGGGCCAATGCGCAGCATGGGAGGGTGAGGGGTTAGGGACCGTTCCGGACAGGGCGCACACAAAAGGGGGATGGGACGGCCAACGTCTTACCCCCTCACCCTCCCACGCCTGTCGGCGCGGGCCCCTCCCTCTCCCCATGGGAGAGGTTTTCTAACGGCTCATCACGTTCATCACCGCCAGCGTCATCGCCTCCACGCCCGTGCGGATCGACGGCTCGGGGACCGGGGCGAAGAAGGGCGAGTGGTTGACGGGCAGAGGCTTGCCGGCCGCTTTCGCGTCCGCCATCGCCTTGGGGTCGAAGCCGCCGATCGAGAAGTAGACCGACGGCACGCCGGCGATGATGAACTCCGAATAGTCCTCGCTGGCCGAGCCCGGCGAGGGCACGGCCACCGCGTCCTTGCCGAAGGCGGCCTTGAAGACGGCGGCGGTCTTCTCGGTCAGGGCCGCGTCGTTGACCACGGCCTTGCCGCCCGGAACGATCTCCAGGTCGGGCGCCGGCGCCCCCGACATCTCGGCGACGGCCTTGGCGGTGCGGGTCACCCCGGCCAGAATCTTGTCGCGCACGCCGTCGTCCTGGGTGCGGATCGTGCCGCGCACCTTGGCCTTGTCGGGGATGATGTTGCCCGCGCTGCCGGCCTGGATCGAGCCGACGGTGACGACGCCGAACGCCGCCGGATCCTTCTCGCGGCTGATTACGCTCTGCACGTCGACGGTGAAGCGGGCGGCCATCATCACCGGGTCGATCGAGGCGGCCGGCATCGAGCCGTGCGCGCCGCGGCCGTTGAAGGTCAGCTCCAGGGCGTCGGAGGTCGAGGTTAGGACGCCGGCCTTGTAGTAGACCTGCCCGGCCGCGCCGGGACCCACGTGCAGCGCGAAGCCGTAGTCGGGCTTGCCGAACTTCTGGAAGAAGCCGTCGTTGATCATCGCCTTGGCGCCGCTGACCGTCTCTTCCGACGGCTGAGCGACGAAGACCAGCGTGCCCTTCCACTTGGCCTTCTGCGCCACCAGTTGACGGGCCGCGCCGATCCAGGCGGCCATGTGCACGTCGTGGCCGCAGGAGTGGGCGACGAACACTTCGGCGCCGTTCCAGGTGGTCTTGGCGCGGCTGGCGTAGGGCAGGCCCGTCTTCTCCTCCATCGGCAGGGCGTCGAGCTCGGTGCGGACCAGCACGGAGGGCCCTTCGCCGTTCTTCAGCACCGCCACCACGCCGGTCTTGCCGACGCCTTCGGTGACCGAAAAGCCCAGCGCGCGCATCTGCTCTGCCAGCTTCCTGGCGGTCTCGACCTCCTGGAAGCCGACCTCCGGGTGGGCGTGCAGGTCCTTGTAGAGCGCGTCGAGTTGCGGGTAGTCGCGGTCGAGCTGGGCTTGGATCGCGGCCTTGGTCGCCGGAACGTTCAGCGGCGCGGCGCCAACCACTGAAGGAATGGCGGGCGCGGCCAGCAGGGCCATGGCGGCGGCGAGGGTGAAGGTCTTGGAGGTCATGCGGCTCGCGCGGCGGACCGCGCCCTTCTGTTTTTACGCTGAAAACTCTTGTCATCCCGGCCCCCCCGGGTCGCGCGAAGCGCGCCCGAGGACAGGCTCCGCGAAGCGGAGAGCCGGGACCCAGGGGCGACCGCGGTGCGGCGGCCCCTGGGTCCCGGATAAGCCCTTCGGGCTTTCCGGGATGACGACCGTGAGGATCGATCAGAACTTCCTACGGGCGTTCACCCCGACGGTGCGCGGGGTCAATCCATAAAGCAGGTCTTGGTACCCGACGTTGCTGTTCTTGTTCATGATCCCCTCGGCGTCGGTGAGGTTGGTCACGAAGGCGTAGACGCCCCAGTCCTCGCCCTCGACCCCGGCCCGCAGGTTCACGGTCGAGAAGCTGCCGAACTTGTCGAAATAGACGTAGGTCGGCCGGAAGGTGGAGACCATCTCGCCGGTGTAGGCGTAGTCGGCGCGCACCAGGCCGTTGAGGCCCGCCACCGGCAGCGGCCAGACGTACTGGGCCGAGGCCGAGGCCGTCCAGTCGGGCACGTTGGCGATGCGGTCGCCCTTCTTGCCGGTCGAGCCGTCGACCAGGATGTTGGCGTTGGCCTGATCCTCGGTCAGCTCGGCCTTAGTGTAGCCGATCGAGCCGTTGAGCGAGAGGCCGTGGATCGGGCGGGCCGAGACCTCCAGCTCCAGGCCCTCGATCCGCGCCGCGCCGGCGTTGGTGATGAACGAATAGAGACCGTCGGCGGTGATGGCGCTGGTCTGGCGGTCCTTCCAGTCGATGCGGTAGGCCGCCGCGTTGGCGGTCAGCTTGCCGCCCAGCCAGGTGGTCTTCACGCCGGCCTCGTAGTTCCACAGGCTGTCGGGATTGTAGACCACCAGCGCGCCGTTCAGGCCCGGCACGTTGTTGGCCCCGCCCGGCCGGAAGCCTTCCGCCGCCGTGGCGTAGACCATGACGTCGGAGGTGACCTTGTAGCTGGCGTTGAACTTGTAGACCCAGCCCGAGGCTTCGGCGGTCTGCTCGGAATAGGCGGCCGGCGCGGCGCCGGTCAGCGCGTTCCTCTGGGTGCCGGCGCTGCCGGTGGTCTTGGTGTAGTCGTAGTGGCGTGCGCCCACCGTCAGCGACAGGCCCTCGATCTGCGGCGGGGTCCAGGTCGCCTCGCCGAACTGGGCCGTCTGCTTGACGCCGGTGTTGACGTAGCGCCCCTGCAGGTACTGCATCGGACTGTAGGGCTGGCCCGTAGTCAGGCTGGTCAGCACGGTGTTGCTGTCGATGTGGTCCTTGCGCAGCTCCATGTAGCCGCCGACCGTCCACTGCAGTTGGCCCTCGCCCTTCGACGACAGCCGCAACTCGTGGTTCCAGGCGCCCAGATAGGCCGGCTGGTAGCCGATCACGCCATAGGCGCTGCCGATATAGGGCTTGTACTGCGGGGTGAAGTCGATCGTCCGCAGCATGTCGTACTTGTAGTAGGCGCTGGACGCGGTGACCTCGCCGACCGGGCTCGACCATTTGCCGGTGACGCTGGTCATGTCCATCTCGGTGTCGAGCGGCAGCTTCACGGCGCTGTCGGTGTTGTAGCCGCCCAGGCGGTCGTACCAGCCCTCCAGGTCGTCGGCCGACGAGTTCTGGTGAACCTTGGTGACGACCAGCGAGATGTCGTCGGTGGGCGTGAAGCCCAGCATGGCGCGATAGCCGTCGGCGTGGCTGTCGTTGACGTTCTTGGCGCCCGTGCGGACGTTGTCGACGAAGCCCGGGCGGTCCTCGGTATAGGCCACGATGCGGGCGGCCAGCTTGCCCTCGATCAGCGGGATGTTGCCCATGGCCTTCAGGTACGAGCCGCGCGAGCCGCCCTTGGTGGCGCTGGCCTGGCCCTCGATCGAGGCGCCGAACTGGCTGCTGTCGGGCTTGGCGTAGATCACGCGGATGGTGCCGCCCATCGAGCCGCCGCCGTACAGCGTGCCCTGCGGGCCGCGCAGCACCTCCACCCGCTCGACGTCGAACAGGTTGAGGTCGGCGGCGTTGTTGGCCGGATCCTGGGTGGTGCCCGAGGGGCCGGTGACCGAGGTCTCGTCGTAATAGAGGCCCGTCGTCGCCTCGCCCGAGCCCTGCACGCCGCGGATGGTCACGCGGCTCTGGCCAAGCTGGCCCTGGGTCAGGTTCACGCCCGGCACCGAGCGGAAATAGTCCTGCAGGCCAGTGGCACCGATCTTCTGCAGGCTGTCGCCGGTCACCGCGCTGATGCTCATCGGCGTGGTCTGGAGGGTGGTCGAGCGCTTGAGCGCGGTGACCACGATCTCCTCGACGGTCTCGTCGGCCGCGGGCTTGGCGGCAGGCGTCTGGGCGGCCGCCCCCAGCGGCGCAGCCAGGGCGGCCAGGGCCGCGGTGGAAAGCAGGATCTTCAGATCGGTACGCATAACATTCCCCAGTGCATGCATGAGAGCGCCCGCTCTGAAGGCGGGTCAGTCCCAGGCTGGGGTACGCGGCGAAAATATGTCAACGCTTTTGTATCGATATTATTTGAATCGATATCGGCGCCCTTGGAATGGGCGCCTCCCCACTCGTCATCCCGGCCACAGCGAAGCGGAGAGCCGGGACCCAGGGGCCGCGCACCACCAGTTCAGCCGCAAGCAAAAGGGCCGCCGGCGCACTGCCGACGGCCCCTGGGTCCCGGATAGCCTCTGCGAGGCTTCCGGGATGACGACGGTTGTAGGAGCGCTCAGATCCCCGGCGCGTAAGGGAAGGCCATCGCCTCGTAGGCCTCCAGGCTCAGCGGCGGGGGAGCCTCGCCCTTGGGCAGGGGCAGGCCGTTGATCGACTGGAAATAGGCGACGGACGCATCGCGCCACCACTGGGCCTCGCGACGCTGGATGGCGAGGTAGGTCGCCACCTCGCCATGGCGCTCGGGATCGACGTAGGGCGAAAGATCCGCCCAGGTCGCCTGCATGCCGTCCACCGCCCTCACCCCGCGCGAGTAGCGCGTCACCAACTCGTCCCACAGCGGACGACCGGACTTCGTGCGGTAGGTCCAGGGCAGGTGGTGGAACCACAGCAGGTCCTTCTCGTCGATCTTCGAGAGATCCGAGAAGGCGGCCGCCACCGGCGGCGCGTACTGCGCCACTGCGTTGCTGCCCCCGGCCGTGCGGTCGAAGCCGATCCCGGCCTTGTCGGCCTTGTGGTAGTAGACGCTGGTCCAGTCGGCGCGCTCGCCGCCGGTCACCCACGGCCCCGGCCCATAGTGGTGGCTGCGGCCCATCAGGTGATGCAGGCCCATCGGGGTCATGTAGTCGACCACCGCCTCGCGCGAGCCCATCATCATCGTCACGGCCGGACCGACAAAGCGCCTGTCGGGCGTGAAGGTCATGGCCGCCCAGTCGCGGGCGATGGCTTCCGAGGACGCTTCCGGATCCCAGGCCAGGCGCCCGAAGGCGTACCAGTTGGCCTGGTCGAACTGCGAGCCGCTCCAGTTGCGATCGGTCCCGATGTTGGCCACCCCCGCCATCAGGGTGCGGGAATAGCCGTGCAGCTTTCCGTCGACCACCTTGGCCACGGTCGAGCCCTGGCCGGCGGCGAAGGTGTCGGCCTTCAGCACCTCCTCCCACATGGGGCCGAGGTAGGCCAGGTGCGTGGAGAAGCCGAGATATTCCTTGGTGATCTGGAACTCCATGCCGAGGTTGGTCTTCGGCATGGCCCCGAACAGCGGATGGAACGGCTCGCGCGGCTGGAAGTCGATCGCCCCGTTCTTGACCTGGACGATGACGTTTTCGGCGAACTTTCCGTCGAACGGCTTGAACTCCGAATAGCCCTGCTTGGCGCGATCGTCGGGCTGCTCGTGCGAGTAGACGAAGGCCCGCCACATCACGACGCCGCCGTGCGGCCCCACCGCCTGCGCCAACATGTTGGCCCCGTCGGCGTGGGTGCGGCCATAGTCCTGCGGACCCGGCTGCCCCTCAGAATTGGCCTTCACCAGAAAGCCGCCGAAATCGGGAATGGCCTTGTAGATCTCGTCGGCCTTGGCCTTCCAGAAGGCCCGCACGGCCGGGTCCAGCGGGTCGGCGGTCTTCAGCCCGCCGATCTCGATGGGTGAAGAGAACCGCGCCGACAGATAGACCTTGATCCCGTAGGGGCGGAACGTGTCGGCCAGGGCGGCGGCCTTGGCGATATAGGGCGCGGTCAGGCTGTCGGACTTGGCGTTGACGTTGTTGAGCACCGCCCCGTTGACGCCGATCGAGGCGTTGGCCCGGGCGTAGTCGACATAGCGCGGATCCTTCACGTCGGGCAGCCGCCACCAGTCCCAGATCGACTGGCCCGCATAGCCGCGCTCGACGCTGCGATCCAGGTTGTCCCAGTGGTTGAGCAGCCGGTAGCGGACCTTGGGAGCGTCCGCGAGATCCAGCCTGCCGACGGCTTGGCGGGTCTGGATCAGCGCAAGGTAGCGATAGACGCCGTGCAGCACCCCGACGTCGGTGTTGGCGGCGATCACCGTGAGCGGCCGCCCGCCGTCGGTCATGGACCGGATGCGGTAGCCCTCGTCCCCGACGGCGTCGAGCGACAGCTTCAGCACGGCGATCCTGGGCGAAGACTGCGGCGTGCCCAGCAGGATCTCCCCGCCGCCGTCGCGGCGCTCGCCCAGCAGGCCCGCCAGGCCCCGTTCGAGCTCGGCGCGGGCGACCTTCAGGGTCGGCGTATCGGCGACCGGGGCCACCGATCCGGCGGCGGCGCGATAGGCGGCCGCCTCGCCCGCCGCCACCGGCCGGTAGCGGAGCCACAGGTCATGGCCGTCCTCGGCCCGCGCGGCCAACGGCGCCAACAGCAGGCCGGCGGCCAGGCAGAGCCCTCGAAGCAGGTGGCTGGGTCGCATCGCATCTCCCCGTCGTCATACGCGGCGGCCGTCTGGCGCGGCCTGGAACTATCGCCGGACATCCGGCGAGGTGGTCGAGTCTCCGGCACATTATTGGTCTGACCAATGGATTGACAACCTCCCCGCCGCGTTTAAACGAAAGGGGGCCAGATCGCTCGCGGGCCCAGCGTCCGCCAAGACCTCGTCGCCGGCCAAACCGGCGCCGCCGCAGAAAGACGCCGATGCTCAAGATCACCGCCGCCAGGGTCATCGTCACCTGTCCGGGCCGCAACTTCGTCACCCTGAAGATCGAGACCAGCGACGGCGTGTACGGGATCGGCGACGCCACCCTGAACGGACGCGAGCTGGCGGTGGCCAGCTACCTCAACGATCACGTCATCCCCTGCCTGATCGGCCGCGACGCCCACCAGATCGAGGACATCTGGCAGTACCTCTACAAGGGCGCCTACTGGCGACGCGGTCCGGTGACCATGTCGGCCATCGCCGCCGTCGACATGGCCCTGTGGGACATCAAGGCCAAGGTGGCGAACCTGCCGCTCTACCAGCTGCTGGGCGGCGCCTGCCGCACCGGCGTGATGGTCTACGGCCACGCCAACGGCGCGACCATCGAGGAGACCCTCGACAACGCCGCCGTCTATGCCGAGCAGGGCTACAAGGCCATCCGCCTGCAGTCGGGCGTACCCGGACTGAAGACCGTCTACGGCGTCTCCAAGGACCGCTTCTTCTACGAGCCGGCCGACGCGGCCCTGCCCAGCGAAAGCCTGTGGTCGACGGAAAAGTACCTGCGCAGCGTGCCGCCGCTGTTCGAGGCCGCCCGCGAGAAACTGGGCTGGGACATCCATCTTCTGCACGACGTGCACCATCGCCTGACGCCCATCGAGGCCGGGCGCCTGGGCAAGGATCTGGAGCCCTACCGCCCGTTCTGGATGGAGGACGCCACCCCGGCCGAGAACCAGTCCAACTTCCGCCTGATCCGCCAGCACACCACTACGCCACTGGCCGTGGGCGAGGTTTTCAACTCGATCTGGGACTGCAAGCAGCTGATCGAGGAACAGCTGATCGACTACATCCGCGCCACCGTCGTGCACGCCGGCGGGATCACCCACCTGCGCCGGGTGGCCGCCTTCGCCGACATGCACGGCGTGCGCACCGGCTGCCACGGGGCCACCGACCTGTCGCCCGTCTGCATGGCCGCGGCCCTGCATTTCGACCTGTCGATCCCCAATTTCGGCATCCAGGAGTACATGCGCCACACTGCCGAGACCGACGCGGTGTTCCCCCACGCCTACAGCTTCGAGGACGGCATGCTGCATCCGGGCGAGGCGCCGGGCCTGGGCGTCGACATCGACGAGGACCTGGCGGCGAAATACCCCTACAGCCGCGCCTACCTGCCCGTGGCCCGCCGCGAGGACGGGTCGATGCACGACTGGTGAGATCGCCGCCGCGATCTTGTCAGACCAAATAGCCGGGGCGTCCGACAAGGGTTATGGTATCGAGGAGGGACCATCGGTTCCGAGCGTCGATTCCAGGAAGCCATGTCGGACAACGTCAAGCTCTACCGCAAGATCGCGGACACCGTCGCCGACGCCATCGAGGCGGGTCAGTACAAGCTGGGCGACCGCCTGCCGACCGAGCGCGAGCTGGCCGAGCAGTTCGGCGTCTCGCGCCCCACCCTGCGCGAGGCGATGATCGCCCTGGAAATGCTGGGCATGATCGAGGCCCGCCACGGCCTGGGCATCTATGTCACCGGCGATGTCCGCCCCGTCGCCCCGCAACCGGCCGAACGCGAGACCGAGATCGGCGCCTTCGAGCTGATCGAGGCCCGCCGCCTGTTCGAGGGCGAGGCCGCGGCCCTGGCCGCCACCTCGATCAGCGAGGAACAGATCGCCCAGCTGGAAAGCCTGCTCGAGCGCATGCACGAGGAGGAGGAGATCCGGGGCGAGGACGCCGACCGCGAGTTCCACCTCGTCATCGCCGCGGCCACCGGCAACGGCGCGATCATCGCCACGATCGAGAACCTGTGGGACTGGCGCAACCGCTCGCCCCTGGCCCGCAACATCCTGACCCGCGCCCGCGGCATGGGCCTGGAGCCCCGCATCGCCGAGCACCGCCGCGTGGTCGACGCCCTGAAGGCCCGCGATCCGGCCGCCGCCCGCCAGGCCATGCGCGACCACCTGGAACGCGTCATCGAGCACCTGCTGCACGCCACCGAGACCGAAGCCGTCGAGCGCGCCCAGCAGGAAACCAACGCCCGCCGCGACGCCATCGCCAAGCGCGTGGCGATCTAGAACGCAAAACGCCCCGGCGACGAACGCCGGGGCGCGGTTGCGCGTGGAAGCCGCGACCTTAGGTCGGCGTGCGGACCGCCATGCCGCGGAGCCAGAAGTAGGTCGTGCCGGTGCTGGCGACCTGCAGGCTGAAGGTGTTGGCGCCGGCCTTCACCAGCTGCGGCGGCACCACGAAGTAGTTGGCCTGGTAGCCGAAGCCGCCGCCGAGCACGACGTAGTTGGCGATGATCTGCGTGCCATTGACGCTGAGGCTGACCGGGGCGTTGCCGTCCTGGTTGCCGTTGCGCGACACCAGGCCGTCGAACTCGAACATCAGCGCCGCCGAGGCCGAAGCGGCCTGATAGGTCACCGACACCACGCCGTTCTGGGCGATCTTCACGTGGTCGCCGGCGAAGCTGCCGTCGTTCTGCGAGACCGTCAGCTGATTGGTCTTCGGCGGCGAGACCGAGAAGTCGGCTGTGGCCACGGGGGTGTAGAACTGGCCCTTGGAGACGGCGAAGTCATAGAGCCAGAAGAAGGTCGTGGCGTCGGGCGACACCGTCATGACGATGGTGTTGGCGCCGGACACGCACAGCTCGGCGGGCACAGCCACCTCGACCCACTGCGGCCCGAAGCCGCCGCCCGGCACCGTGTAGTCGGCCAGGATCGGCTTGCCGTTGAAGATCAGCGAGATCGGCGAGTGGCCGTCCTGGTTGCCGTTGCGCGACACCAGGCCGTACAGCGCGACGCTGACCTGCGCGCCCGGGCCCAGGTCGGTCAGCGAGAACTGCAGGCCGAAGCTGGCGTTCTGGGCGTACTTGTAGTGATCGCCTGCGAAGGTCCCGCCGTTGGTGGTGATCGACAGGCCCGCGCTCAGCGCCACCGGCGAGACGCGCAGGTTGGCCGCCAGGGCCTTGCCCACATAGGGCCCCGAGACGAAGTCGATCTCCAGGCCGTAGAGCCAGAAGAAGGTCTGGGCGTTGCCGGCCACCTGCAGCTGCAGGGCGTTGGGGCCGGCTTTCAGCAGGGCCGCGGGGATCGGGAAGATCGCGTCCTGCGGCCCGAAGCCGCCGCCCGGCATGGTGAAGCCCGAGACGATCTGGCCGCCGTTTACCTGCAGCGAGATCGGCGAGAAGCCCTCCTGATTGCCGTTGCGCGACACCAGGCCGTTCACCCGCACCGCCAGGGTCTTGGTGAAGGCGTTGGCGTCCAGGTTGAACTGCACGGTGACGGCGTCGTTGTTGCCCAGGCGCTGGTGATCGCCGACGGGCGAACCGCCGAGGGCTGAGATCGACAGCCCCTGGGTGGTCGGCGGCGAGGTGTTGAAGACGGCGGCGCCGAGCACGAGGCCGATGGCGGCGGTGTCGGTCGAGACGATGGCGTTCATGATGTTTCCTCCTTGATTGAACTCGGGTTTCGAACTCGCACTCAGGACAGGTTTTCGGAGATCTCGGCGCACCACTCCGCGGTCTGGTCCGTGGGCGGGGCGTTGAGGTTCCAGAGCATGATCCCGGCCTTGGAAGCGCCGGGCGGGTTCCAGGCCGCCAGCGGCGCCAGGTCGGCGAAGGCGGTGTTCTGGCCAGGATTGGCGGCGTCGGCGACGCCGATGGCGACCTTCTCGGGCCCGACGAGGCCCGCGTACTGGTCGAACATCGCCGTCTGGCCCTGCACGTCGTTCCAGTAGGCCATGGTGGCCACGAACGAGATCTGGTCCTTGACGTTCGCCAGGTAGGCGTCGCGCGTCGTCCCCAGATAGACCGGCAGGGTGATCAGCGCCGCCGGCCCCAGCGCCGCCCGCAGCGCCTTGATCACGTCGACGAAGTTTTCGTCGGGCGTGTAGTCGACGTCCTCGTTGTCGAGGTCGACGCCGTCCAGGCCCCAGTCGTCGACGACGATCGCCTTGACGTTGGCCGCGTAGGCCGTCGGGTCGAGATTGCCCCAGCCGCCCGGATGCCCGTCCCAGTTGGGCCTGCCGTTGATCGACATCAGGACCTTGACGCCCCGCGCCTGCAGGGCCTTGGCGCCGGCGCGGATCTCCTGCGCGCTGTGCTTGCTGGTCAGGAAGTCGAGCGTGATGGTGTCGCCCTGGTCGCTCGGCGCGTTCACCGCGAAGGCCAGCGCCACGACGCCCACCGAGGCCGGCGCGGCCTCGGGCGGCGGCCCGCCCTCGTTGTAGCCGAGCCAGTAGGCCATGAAGATCTGACTGGTCATTCCAAAGCCCCCCGAAAAACAACCTTGGGGCGATAATGAATTCTATACACCTGATAGATGTGCGAATCAGCACACGCAACCCAAGGGTGAGAAAAATTCGCAAATGCAGGAACTAGACGACCGGTCTATTATTTCCTAGATAACGATCATGACCGCCCGCAAGAAGTCAGAGATCACCCGCGAACATATCCTGGCCACCGGCCGCGACCTGGTGCTGCGCCAAGGGTTCGGGGGCATGGGCCTGAAGGAGCTGCTGGACGCCAGCGGCGTGCCCAAGGGTTCGTTCTATTACTACTTCGCCTCCAAGGAGGCGTTCGGCTGCGCGCTGCTGGAAGACTATTGCGCCGAGTACGGGGCCAAGCTGGCCGCGCTGTTCGACGCCGACGCCAGCGGCCGCCAGCGGCTGATGGCCTACTGGAACGTCTGGCTCGACGGCGACACGGCCTGCGGCATGGCCGATCGCTGCCTGGTGGTGAAGCTGGGCGCCGAGGTGTCCGACCTGTCGGAAGACATGCGGTCGATCCTCGACACCGGCGTCGAGCGCCTGGTGCGCCGCATCGCCGCCGTCATCGTCGAAGGCCGCGACGACGGCTCCCTGCCCGGCTCGGGCGATCCGGTCGCCACCGCCCGGGCGATGTACGCCCTGTGGCTGGGCGCGGCCATCCTGGCCAAGCTTTCCAAGGACCAGACGCCCCTGCGCGAGGCGATGGCCACCACCGAGATCCTGCTCGCGGCCGCCTGAGGCCGCTCCCCCTTCACGACGATAAGGAGAACACCCATGCGCAGCGCGATCCACGACGTGTTCGGCGATCCGGCCGAAGTCCTGGCCCTGGCCGACAGCCCGATCCCCGAGCCCGGCCCCGGCAAGGTGCGCGTGCGCACCCTGCTCTCGCCAATTCACAACCACGACCTTTGGACCGTGCGCGGCAACTACGGCTACAAGCCCGCCCTGCCCGCCATCGGCGGCAGCGAGGCCGTCGGGATCGTCGACGCCGTCGGCGAAGGCGTCGATGCGGCCCTGGTCGGCCAGCGCTTCGCCGTGGCCGGGGTGCACGGCAGCTGGGCCGAGTTCTTCATCGCCTCGGCCGCCGGCCTCGTGCCCGTGCCCGACGCCATCCCCGACGAGGCCGCCGCCCAGCTGATCGCCATGCCGTTCAGCGCCATCACGCTGCTCGAGACCCTGAACGTCGAGGCCGGCGACTGGGTCGCCCAGAACACCGCCAACGGCGCGGTCGGCAAGACCCTGGCCATGCTGGCCAAGGCCCGCGGCGTCAATGTCATCAACCTGGTCCGCCGCGACGCGGGCGTGGCCGAACTGGCGCAGCTGGGCATCGACAACGCCGTCTCCACCGCCGACGCCGACTGGAAGAAGAAGGTCGCCGAAATCACCGGCGGCGCGCCGATCAAGGCCGCCGTCGACTCCATCGGCGGAACCGCCTCGGGCGACATGGCCGACCTGCTGGGCGAGAACGGCCTCTTGATCTCGTTCGGCTCGATGACCGGCGAGCCGATGCAGATCTCGTCGGGCACGGTGATCTTCAAGCAGCTGACGGTGAAAGGCTTCTGGGGCTCGACCGTCTCGGCCAACATGACCGCCGACCAGCGCCGCCGCCTGATCGGCGAACTGCTGACCCAGGTCGCGACCGGCAAGCTGAAGCTGCCGACCGACGGCGTCTACGGCCTCGACCAGGTGTCGGACGCCGTGAAGGCCTCGCTGACCCCGGGCAAGACCGGCAAGGTCCTGCTGCGGCCTTGACGCACTCCTATCTCGTCATCCCGGGCGAAGGCGCGTAGCGCCGCAGACCCGGGATGACGAGAGCCTATCTCTTCAGCAGCGCCTTCAGCTGCGCCAGCCCGCGTTCGGGCGGGCCGCCGTAGCCGATCGGCTCGACGAAGGCGCCCTTGGCGTCGAACAGGTAGACCGCCGACGAGTGGTCGACCGTGTACTCCCCGCCCTCGATCGCCACCTTGCGGTGATAGATTCGGTAGGCCTTGGCCGCCGCGTCGGTCTGCGCCGTCGTGCCGGTCAGGCCTCGGATGCGGTGATCGAAGTTCGACAGATAGAGCTTCAGCTGGGCGGGCGTGTCGCGCTCGGGGTCGACCGAGACGAACACCACGTTCAGCTTTTCGGCGTCGGGACCCAGGTCCTTCAGCCAGCCGGTCATCTCGGTCAGGGTGGTCGGGCACACTTCCGGACAGAAGGTGAAGCCGAAGAAGATCGCCGTGGGCTTGCCCAGCAGATCCTTCTCGGTGACCGCCTTGCCGTCCTGGTCGACCAGCTGGAACGGCCCGCCGACATTGGCCGTCGAGGCGGCCTTGGCGTGCTCCTCGGCGCGGTCGCAGGCGGCCAGGGGCGCGGTGCAGATCAGCGCCGCCAGGACGAGTTTGGACAGGATACGCACGTCTACTTGCCTCCCACGGCCTTGACCGGCGCGTTGACCGTCACCGGCGGCGCCGACTTGAAACGCAGCGTCAGCGGCACGGTGCCCCCCGCCGCCAGATCGATCTTCGGGCCGATCACCATCAGGTGCTCCGCGCCCGGCTTCAGCGCCACGGCCTGGCCGGCCGGCAGCGCCAGGCCGTCGGTCAGCTTGCGCATGCGCATCACCCCGCCGTCCATCGACATGGTGTGGATCTCGGCCCGGGCCGCGGCCGGGGTCTCGACCGACACCAGGCGGTCGGCGGCCGGAGCCGTCAGGGTCAGGTAGCAGCCGCCGGCCGGCGCGCCCTTCGGCGCGGCCCGGCACCAGGCGCCCTCGACGGTCACCTTGGCGGGCGGGGCCGCCTGGGCCGCGCCGGCCAGCGCGACGACGGCGAGGATGGGGAGATAGAGGGTCTTCATGGTCAGGCTCCAGCCTCGAGGCGCCGCCGGGGGGAAAGGCGGCGCAGGATGAGATCAAGCGACAGGACCGCCGCCAGCGAGGCGCCGACGAGCGGGTAGAGAACGGCCAGGGGCAGGACGAGGGCCAGAAGCCCCCAATAGGCGCGGCGATCGGCCGGCGGGACCGGGGCGGCCAGCCGCCCCTTCGGACGGCGCTTCCACCACATGACCACGGCCGACACGCCCAGCAGCCACACCGCGATACAGCCGGCCAGCATCACCAGCTTGTTGGCGAGGCCGAACTGCTGGCCCTGGTGCACGGCGATGCCCCACTCGATGACCTTGGCCGCCGGACCGAAGTCGCGATAGCGCAGGTCGGCGATCACCCGGCCGTCGCCGCCGTCGAGATAGAGGGTGCGGGTGCGCTCGACCCGGTCGGGCATGTAGGCCGCCGTCCAGGTTCCGCCGTGGGTCTTGGGCAGGGTCAGGGTGAAGCCGTCGGTCAGGCCGGCGGCCTTCACCTTGGCGACGACGGCGTCGACGCCAAGGCTCATGTGGCCATGGCCCGAGGCGGGCGCGGCATGCGCCTGCAGCGCCCACGGCACGCCCTCGCTCGGCGCCTCGCCGGCATGGTGCGGCTGCGCGACCGGCGGCCGGGGACGGCCCCAGCCGGCCTGGGTCGTCAGCTGGCGGACCTCCTTGCCCCAGACGGCCGACCACGGCATGCCGGTGACCGCCAGGAACACGATCACCAGCCCCGCGAAGACGCCGGTCACGGCGTGCAGGTCGCGCCAGAACATGCGCTTGGCCGGCGTTCCGCGGACGGTGACGACGCCGCCGCCCCGCCCGCGCGGCCACCACAGGAAGACCCCCGTGGCGACCAGCACGATGGCCCAGCCGGCGACGATCTCGACCAGCAGGTTGGCGACGGGTCCGGCGATGTCCAGGCTGTGCAGGCGCTTGACCAGGCCCATGATCCCGCCCGGCGCGCCGACGCCCAGCACCCGGCCGGTATGCGGATCGACATAGGCCGTCCGCGCGCCGTCGTCTGTATCGAGCGCCAGCTGCACGGCGCGGTCGCCGCGCGTGGGGATGACCAGCTGCCGGACCTTGCCGCCCGCCGCGACCTCGGCCTGCGCGATCCAGACCGACGGCCGGGCCCTACCCGGACCGTCGGCGACCACCGCCAGGGGCCGCTGGACGATCGCAGCCAGCTCGTCCTTGAACAGGTAGAGCCCGCCGGTCAGCGCCAGCAGCATCAGGACCGGCAGCACCAGCAGGCCGGCGTAGAAGTGCCAGCGCCAGAAGGCGCGATAGACCTCGCCGGCCGGGGTTTCGCTCGCCGCCGCCATGGTCAGAACGACACCGTCACGCCGCCGAACACCGAACGGCCGTCGCCGGGCCAGACGGCGGCGGTGGCGGCGGTCCAGGTCGTGGCCGCCTGGACGTTGGAGACATAGGCCTCGTCCGTCAGGTTGCGGGCGTCGAGGAAGAGCGAGACCCTGTCAGTCGCCTTCCAGCCGGCGTTGAGATTGAGGATCGCGTAGGACGGCGCGGTCTTGGTGTTCTTGTAGTCGATCCACTGGTCGCGGGCCGACCACTCCACCGACGGGGCCAGGAACCAACCGGCGGCCGCGTCGTAGCGCAGCTCGGCCCGGTAGAAGTGCTCGGGCACGATGGGCAGGCGGTTGTCGCCGTACTGGGCGTCACCGTCGAAGCGGAAGTCCGACAGGGTGTAGGTCTGGCGCAGGCGCCAGCGCGGCGCGAAGGCCCAGTCCAGCGCCGCCTCGATCCCCTGGTGAATGGTGTCGTCGGCGTTGAATGTGGCGGCCGGATGCTGGCTGTCGACGGCGAACTGCAGGAGCTCGTTCTTCAGCTTGGCGCGATAGGCGGTCAGGTCGTAGGTGAACGGCCCGCGATGGCCCCGCGCGCCCGCCTCGGCGGTCCAGGCTTCCTGCGCCTGGATCGGCGCGAAGCCCACATTGCTCGGCGACAGCGAGCTGAAGTTGGGCGGCTCGACCGAACGGGTGACGTTGGCGAACAGCTGCGAACCGTCGTCGCCCTGCCACAGCACGCCCACGCGCGGCGACACCCACTCGTAGTCCTTGTCGGCCGCCAGATTGAAGGTCGTGGCTGCGGCGGGAACCTTGAAGCTCTGGTAGTCGCGCTCGGCCCGGCCCCAGGTCAGGCCGCCGACCAGGATCACGTGATCGGTGACGAAGAGGCGGCCCTCGCCGAACACGTCGGCGGCCTTGGCGTTCTGCAGCGACAGCGACTGCAGCGCGCCCCGCCCGCCCCGGACATTGGTGTAGAAGGCCGAGTCCAGGTCGCCCTGGCGGTACCAGGCGCCGACATAGGCGTCGGCCTTCAGCCCGCCGACCTCGCCGTCCCAGTCCAGCCGCCCGAAGGCGCCGTAGTTGCGGCTCTGCTGGTCGATGACCTGGAAGATCGGGTGGTCGAGGTCCTTCCAGACGGCATAGACCGCGCCCTGGAACACGGTGTGCTCGTCCAGCCGCCAGGTGGTGCGCAGCGAGCCGCGCAGGCCGCGCTGGTTGCGGCCCTGGTCGGCGGCGAGGCTGGCCGCCGCGCTCTGGCGCGGGTCGGCCTGGAACTGCGCCAGGGTCAGGGCCCCGGGGATCTCCTGGGCGATGTTGGAGCCGTTGAGGACGAAGCGCACCTCGCGGTCCTGCCCGAAGCTGCGCCCCAGGTTCAGCGTGGCGAACTGGATGTTCTGCTGGCTCTGCGAGCGCCAGCCCTGGCTGGTCTGGTTGGTGGCGGCGGCATAGAGGTCCCAGTCGCCTGACTGGCCGGCGATCGCGGCGTGCTCGCGGATCAGGCCGAACGAGCCGCCGTCGATGCGGACGCGGGCGTTGAAGCCGGCGTCCTTGCCCGTCGGCGTGACCATGTTCACCGCCCCGCCCAGCAGGGCCCCGCCGAAGCGCAGGGCGTTGCCGCCGCGATAGACCTCGGCGTAGCGGGTGTTCAGCGGATCGGCGATCTGGCTGTCGCCGTAGCCGTCGGCTTCGTTCAGCGGCACGCCGTCCTGGGCCAGCAGCAGGCCGCGGTTGTGGTTGGCGTTGCCGATCCCCGAGCCGCGGATCGAGATGCGCACGTCCCCGCCCCACTTGCGCTGGGCGTAGACGCCGGGGGCGTCGCGCAGCATGTCGTCCAACGCCAAGGCCTGGCGGCTGGCGTAGGATTCCTGCGAGATCACCGACACCGCGCCAGGCGTCTCGGACAGGCGCTTGCGGGCGTCGGCGACGACGGAGGGGTCCTCGGCGTTGCGGCGGGCGGTGACGATCACCGACGAAACGGCGCTTTCGGCGTCGTCGGGAGCCGCCAGAGCGGCGGCGGGCGCCAGCGCGGACAACGCGCAGGCGGCCAGGAGAACGGATTTCATCTTCGGGTCCTTGGACCATGCCCGGCATGGCCATCAGCAGGCGGATCTGGCCGGGCGCTGTCTGGCGCGCGGCGTTGCGAACCCGGCGCGCGGCCGGGCTTGGCCGGTCATGCGACCGGCGGTCAGATCAGCTGGCTGGGCGGTCCCCTGGCGGGAAGCGGCGGCGCGGCCAGGCCCCGGCCGGGGGCCAGGTGCACGGCGTTGGCCGGTTGCGGCTGGGCGGCGTAGGCGACGAACTCGACCGGGGCGACGGCCAGGTCGGCCGGCGGCGCGCCCATCGCAACGCCCAGGGCCGCGAAGGCGCAAGGCGCGTCGGCGGGCTTCTCGTCGGCGCCGTCCTTCTTGTGATCCAGGCGCTCGCCGGGGGCGACGACCATGGCTCCCTGACCGGTGCAGAGCACCAGGGCGAAGGGCAGGCCGTTGCGGGGTTCCGGGGCGGTCATGAAGCCGGCCGGGACCAGCACCTTCAAGACGACCGCCAGCGCCGCGAGCGTCATGAAGACGGCGCGGGCGTTGGTCCAGCGATGGCGGGTCGGCCGGGTCACGCTTCAGGCTTTAGCCCAAGCGACGCGGCTTGTCCTTGGTCATTCCGTCCCAGCCACATCATCCCTGGCGCGAAACGCGACGCAGGGTACAACCGAGCCCATGATCGACCGTCGTTCTTTCCTTGCGTCCGCCGCCGCCCTGGCCGCGCCCCTCCCCGCCCTGGCCCGCGAGACCGAGGGCGAGCGCCTGACCGGCGTGCTGGAAGGCCTGATCCAGAAGGCGATGCTCGACTCGCCGCAGCTGATGACCCTGACGGGCATGGACGCCGGCCCCAACGCCGCCGCGCGGGGCAAGCTGGACGACCGCTCGCCGGCCGGGATCGCCCGCACCCGCCAGCTGTTCGTCGACCTTCAGACCCAGCTTGCGACCTTCGACGCCAAGGCGCTGACCGGCATGGACCGGGTCAACCACCGCTCGGCCGCCTATCTGGCCGACACCACCCTGCAGAGCTACGCCATGCCGTTCGGCGACCCGAACGTCGGCGTCGCCGTGCCCTACATCGTCTCTCAGTTGTCGGGCGCCTATCGCGCCGTGCCCAGCTTCCTGGCCGACACCCATCCGGTGAAGACCAGGGAGGACGCCGAGGCCTACCTGTCGCGGCTTTCGGCCTTCGCCGTGCTGCTCGACCAGGAAACGGGTCGCGCCCGCGCCGACTTCGCCAAGGGCGCCACGCCGCCCGACTTCGTGCTGCGCACCACGCTCTCGCAGTTCTCGGCCCTGCTCGCCCCGGCGCCGGCCCAGTCGGAACTGGTCACCGGCCTGACCCGCCGCATCGCCGCCATCCCCGGGGATTGGGAGGCGCGCGCGGCCAGGATCGTCGAGGCCGAGGTCTATCCGGCCCTGCGCCGCCAGGCCGACCTGCTGACCGCCGCCCTGCCCACGGCCACCCACGACGCCGGCGTCTGGCGCCTGCCGGACGGCGAGGCCTACTACCGCTACGCCGTGCGCTCGGCCACGACCACGGATCTCGCCGGCGAGGAGATCCATCGCCTGGGCCTGGAGCTGGTGGCCCGCTTTTCCGCCCGCGCCGACGCCATCCTCAAGGCCCGCGGCCTGACCAAGGGCCCGGTCGGCGCCCGCATCGCCGCCCTGCGACGCGACCCGACCAATCTCTATCCCAACGACGAGGCCGGCCGCGCCGCCCTGCTGGCCGACCTGGAGGCCAAGACCCAGGCCATGCGCGAGCGCCTGCCCGGCTATTTCGGCCGCCTGCCCAAGGCCGGCGTGAAGATCCAGCGTATCCCGCCGTCGATCGAGAGCGGCGCGCCCGGCGCCTACTACACCCCGCCCAGCCTGGACGGCTCGCGCCCCGGCCTGTTCTCGATCAACCTGCGCGACACGGCCGAGCAGCCGCGCTTCGACCTGCCGACCCTGGTGTTCCACGAGGCCATTCCCGGCCACCACCTGCAGAACGCCCTGATGATGGAGGCGCCGGGCATCCCCACCCTGCGCCGCCTGCCGATCTTCTCGGGCTATTCGGAAGGCTGGGCGCTCTACGCCGAACAGCTGGCCGACGAGATGGGCGCCTACAAGGACGATCCGCTGGGCCAGCTGGGCTATGTCGCCTCGATGCTGTTCCGCGCTTCGCGACTGGTGCTCGACTCCGGCATCCACGCCAAGCGCTGGAGCCGCGAGAAGGCCATCGCCTACATGTCGGAAACCCTCGGCGACGCCGAAAGCTCGGTCACCCGCGAGGTCGAGCGCTATTGCGTGCAGCCCGGCCAGGCGTCCAGCTACATGCTGGGCTGGCGCACCTGGACCGACAGCCGCGCCCGCGCGCAAAAGCGGCTGGGCGACAAGTTCAGCCTAAAGGGCTTCCACGACACGGGCCTGACCGCCGGCACCATGCCGCTCGACGTCCTGGCCTCGGTGATCGACGAGTGGAAGGGGTCGTAGCGCCCCTATCCTGTCATCCCGGCCGCAGCGAAGCGGAGCGCCGGGACCTCCCACGTTTCAGATCCTGCCGACGCGGGAGATCCCGGCTCTGCGGACCGCTGACGCGCTCCTCCGGCCGGGATGACAAGTTTTCCTCGACGGGCAGTTGGCGAGTTAAAGCGGCACGTAGGTCAGCCTGACCACCTCGTCGCCGATGCGGGTGCTGTCCACCAGCCGCAGCTTGGGCCTGGATCCCGCGAAGAACGGTGACCCCTCGCCCAGCACGACGGGGTGCAGGTAGATCCGGTACTCGTCGATCAGGCCCAGCGCGGTCAGGCTGCGGGCCAGGTCCGGCCCGCCGACCTCGATCACCCCCTCGTGGCGATCCTTCAGCGCGCGGACGGTCGTCTCGAGGTCGCCCTCCAGCAGCGTGGCGTTCGGGCCGACCGATGTCAGCGAGCGCGACGCCACCCATTTCGGACAGCCCCGCCAGGCCATCGCGAAGTCGCGCCGCGCCTCGTCCCAATCGGGATGCTCCTCGTCCCAGTAGCTCATGATCTCGTAGAGGCGGCGGCCGTAGAGGCTGCCGGTGAGACTCCGCGCCTGATCGACGAAGTACTGGAACAGCACGGGATCGGGCCCGAACGCCATGTGGTCGACATAGCCGTCGAGGGACTGGTTCATGCCGAAGACGAGCTTGGCCATGCCGCGATCTCCATCCTGGCCCCTCAGGCAAGGCCCGGATCGAGGTTGCGCGGAAACGCGCCCGGGCACAAAGGGCCAGCACCCCTCTTCGCCCACTTTTGCGCCTTCGCATCAACTCGCTATTAAGAGTCACTTGCATTAAGGCCGAAAGGCGACCAAAAGCGTCGCCGTTCGGCGAAGCGCTCTGTCGGGAGTCGCTCGCCCATATGATGCGAATGATTCTTATTCGCTTAATATACGGGGATAGTCGTATGCGCATTTCCAACCGGACGCGCGGCTTGTTACTGGCCGGCGTCGCCAATCTCGTTCTCGCCGGCCTCGCCCACGGCCAGACCGCTGATGCGGCCGACGAGGCCGTCACCACCAGCAAGCTGTCGCTGGGCAAGGTCGTCGTCTCGGCCGGCCAGGAGAAGGTGGCGATCGACACGCCCCAGGCCGTGACCACGCTGGACCAGGACGACATCGACCAGGCCCAGGCCTCGACCATCGGCGACCTGCTGGCCGGCATCCCGGGCGTCAACACCATGGGCGGCGTCGGCTCGCTGGGCCAGGGCTTCAACATTCGCGGCATGGGCACGGGCCTGGCCGACAGCGACAGCCGCATCCTGATGCAGATCGACGGCGTCACGAAGTTCTTCGAGCAGTACCGGATGGGCGCGTTCTTCAGCGACCCCGAGCTCTACAAGCGCGTCGAGGTGCTGCGCGGTCCGGCCTCGTCCACCCTCTATGGCGCGGGCGCCCTGGCCGGCGTGGTCAGCTTCGCCAGCAAGGACGCCTCGGACTTCCTGCAGGGCGACGACCGCTTCGCCGTGCGCCTGCGCGGCGGCGTCGAGAGCAACGCCGAGGCCCGCTTCGGTTCGGGCATCCTGGCCTTCAAGCCGACCGACAAGCTGGAGGTGCTGGGCATGTACACCAGCCGCCGCAGCGACGAGTACGAGAACGGCAGCGGCGAGGTCGTGCCGGCCTCGGAAGCCAGCTCCGACAGTTACCTGCTGAAGGGCCGCTACACCTTCGGCAAGGACCACAGCGTCTGGGCCTCGTACCAGAACTGGAAGAACGACGGCGTCCAGATCTACGACCAGTCCGAAGCCATGGCCACGACCTCGGTGCGCCGCAAGACCACCGACGACACCGCCGTCATCGGCTACCAGAACGCCTTCGAAGGCAACGACCTGCTCGATTTCGAGGCCCAGGTCTCCTACGCCAACAGCAAGGTCAACCAGACCGACACCACCTTCCTGTCGGGGGTGCTGGAGTCGGAGTTCTCGTACAAGACCTACCAGGGCCGCGCCCAGAACACCTCGGAGTTCCAGTTCGGCGGCGACGGCGTCGCCTTCCTGACCGTCGGCGCCCAGGCCTACAAGCAGGAGCGCCGCAATCCGCGCCGCACGGCCACCGGCACCAACCACGGCGCGGCCACCCACCCCGAAGGCGACATGGAGAAGTACGGCCTGTTCGCCCAGGGCGAGGTCACCTACGGCAAGCTGACCGTGATCCCCGGCGTGCGCGTCGACTGGACCAAGCTGCAGCCTGGCCTGGGCGTGACCACGACCAGGAAGGTGAATGACGACGGCGTCTCGCCGAAGATCGCCGCCCTCTACACCCTGACCGAATGGGCTTCGGTGTTCGGCTCGATCGCCCACACCGTGCGCATGCCGGTGCTGGACGAGATCTACAGCCGCACCGCGACGGCCTCGACCAACTACAGCCTGAACCTCAAGCCCGAGGAGTCGGACAACTACGAGGTCGGCGGCACGCTGCAGTTCCGCAACCTGTTCGGCCAGGGCGACCAGGCGCGGATCAAGACCACCTTGTTCCGCAATGACGTCAGCAACCTGATCGCGCGCGGGACCTCGACCTCCAGCTACTTCGTCAACATCGGCGAGGCTCGCTATTCGGGCGTCGAGGTCGAGGCCGAGTACGGCGCCAAGCGCTTCTTCGCCCGCGGCGCGCTGTCGGTGATCGACGGCGAGAACCGCACGACGAACCTGCCGCTGAACACCATCCCGGCCGACACCCTGAACCTGACGCTCGGCTACGTCTTCCCGGCCCAGAACCTGACCGTGGGCTGGCGCGGCGAGTTCGCCGACGACCAGAACGAGACGACCACCGCCTCGCTGCGCACGCCGGGCTATGCGGTGCACAACCTGTTCCTGGCCTGGAAGCCGCAGGACGGCGTTCTGAAGGGCCTGGAGGTGCAGGCCGGTGTCGACAACCTGTTCGACAAGACCTTCCGCCGCCACCTGTCGTCGCTCGACGCCGAGGGCCGCACGGTCAAGCTCACGCTCGGCCGCACGTTCTGAAGATGAAGACGCCCTGGCATGTTCGAGCCTGGGCGACGGGGGCGTCGTTGGTCATCAACGGCGCCCTCGGGCTCGCCGTCGTCCAGTGGGAGCAGAGGCCCGTCCTCGCGCCCATGGACGACGCGGCCATGCTGATCTCGCTCGGCGATCCGGCGCTCGACGCCACGGACAACGCGACCTCGCCCGACGCCGCACCGGCCCCCACGCCGGAAACCGAGCCCGTCCCGCCGCAGCCTTCGCAGCCGGAAAAGCCCGCGCCCAAGCCCCTGCCGCCGCGTCCCGACGGCTGGCTGACGACGGCCGCGCCCAAGTCCGCGCCGCCTTCCCCGACACCGCCTTCCGAGGCCCCGCGCCAGGCCGCCCCCGCCGCGGCCCGGGCCGCCGTGCCGGCCGCCGCC
>NZ_JBFTJR010000035.1:0-54719 GCF_056395525.1 Caulobacter sp. 10L414 | reverse complement strand
TGGTCAGCAAGGACAGCGACAGCCAGGGCGTCAGGCTCTCGATCCAGTCGCCCTTCTGATCGAAGGCGAAGACCTGAACTAAAGAGGGCGGCGCCGGCGACGGCGCCGCCCTTTCCTTTTCTCCTCCCTCGGGAAGCGGGGGAGGGGGACCAGCGAAGCTGGTGGAGGGGGGCGAGGCTGGGCGCCGCGCCGGCCGTCGCTATCTCCTCCGTTGCAGGGGTGAGGCGCCGCAGCCAAAAAACAAACGCCCGGCGGGTGGGTCCCGCCGGGCGTTCGTCGTTTCAGGCTCGAAGGTCGCGGAGGCCCGCGCCCGGGCTTACCGGTCGAAGTTGCGGGCCAGCAGGAAGCCGAACACCGCGCCGGCCACGAAGGTGCCCAGCGCCAGGGCCAGCGGATGTTCCTCGGCGGCCTTGTGGGCGGCCTCGGCCTTGGGCTTGGACCAGGCGACGGCCGCGTCGGTCTTCTCGTGCACGTACTCGCGAGCGACCTGGGTCTTCTCGGCGGCCGTCTCGGCCACGGTGGCGGCGGCCTTCTTGACGGCCGCGGTGGCCTTGGCGGCGGTCTTCCGGGCGCTGGCCTTCGCCGTGTCGGCGCCGCCGGCGAGGTCGGTCTTGATGGTGGCGTCGGTCATCGGCGTCTCCCGTTATGAAAGGGCGTGTTCCCGGGGCGCGGCGCAAGGCGCGCCGCCGGGCGTCTGGAGACTAACACCTGGCGAGCCGGTTTGGTTCGGGCAAGAGGCGATCACGCACGTTTTGCGCGAACCGGCCGCCGGGCTCCTGTCAGTTGTCGCGGACGACCTTCAGCACCGCCTCGCCATAGCGGTCGAGCTTGCCCTGGCCCACGCCGCCGGACTTGCCCAGGGCCGCCAGGGTCAGCGGCCGGGCGGCGGCGATCTCGGCCAGGGTGGCGTCGTGGAAGATCACATAGGGCGGCACGTGCTGGGCCGAGGCCTGCTCCTTGCGCCAGGCGCGCAGGGCCTCGAACAGCATCTGGTCGCCCGGCGGCACGGTCAGGGCCTGGCGCCGGCGCAGGCTCTTGCCGCCGCCCGCGCCCTTGCCGCCGGCCTCGCCGCCTGGGGCCTGGCGCAGCGACACCTGCCGCTCGCCGCGATAGACGGCCCGCACGCCCTCGCCGTCGCCCAGGCCGATCAGCGGCCGGCCCTCGTTGGGGTCCTCGCGCAGCAGGCCCTCGAACACCAGGGTGTCGAGCAGGTCGCGCCAGCCCTGCGGGCTGAACTCGCGGCCGATGCCGAAGGTCGACATCTGGGCTTCCTGCTGCGTGACGTCCTTGGTCTTGCCCAGCAGGTGGTCGATCAGGCGCCCGCGCCCAAAACGCCCGCCAAGACGGTGGGCGGCCGACAGCGCCTTCTGGGCCGCCTGGGTGGCGTCGACGCCGCTCGGGGGCGAGATGCAGATGTCGCAGGTTCCGCAGCGCTCCACCCCCTCCTCGCCGAAATAGCGGCGGACGGCGGCGGCGCGGCAGGTCATGCCCTCCAGCATGGCGTAGAACTGGCGCAGCTTGCGGGCCTGCACCTGCTTGACCTCGTCGGGCGCCTCGCGGGCGTCGATGCGACGGCCGGCCCAGGCGAGGTCCGCGCTGCTGTAGAGGGTGATGCCCTCGGCCGGCTGGCCGTCGCGGCCGGCGCGGCCGATCTCCTGCCAATAGGCCTCGATGGCGGCCGGCGGATCGGCGTGGATCACGAAGCGCACGTCGGGCTTGTCGACGCCCATGCCGAAGGCGATGGTCGCCACCATCACCGCCTCGTCGGCCTCGAGGAACTGTTCCAGCCGGCGGGCGCGAACGTTCTTGTCCAGGCCGGCGTGGTAGGCCAGGGCCGGCACGCCGTTGTCGATCAGCATCTGGGCCAGCTTCTCGGTGGAGTCGCGGCTGCCGGCATAGACGACGCCCGCGCGGCCCGGCCGCTCGGTGACCAGTTCGATGACCCGGTCATGGCCCTTGCCGCGCTTGCGCTCGGCGTTCAGCGCCAGTTCGGGCCGCGCGAAGCTGTCGACGAACTCGGCCGCGCCCTGCAGGCGCAGCTCGGTGCGGATGTCGTCGCGGGTGCGGGCGTCGGCGGTGGCGGTCACCGCCAGGCGCGGGGCGTTGGGGAAGACTTCCGCGATGCGGCCCAGCATCCGGTACTCGGGCCGGAAGTCGTGGCCCCACTGGCTGACGCAGTGGGCTTCGTCGACGGCCACCAGCGACAGCGGCAGGCGCGACAGCCGCTCCAGCATCCAGCCCTGCATCAGGCCTTCGGGCGACAGGTACAGCAGGTCCAGCTGCCCGGCCTCGATGCGCCGCCAGATCTCGGCGCGCTCCTCGGGCAGGGTGTTTGAGTCCAGGCGCTCGGCGGCGACGCCGGCCTGCTGCAGGCCGGCCACCTGGTCGGCCATCAGCGCGATCAGCGGCGAGACCACCAGGCCCAGGCCCGGCCGCACCAGGGCGGGGATCTGGTAGCACAGGCTCTTGCCGCCGCCGGTGGGCAGCACCGCCAGAGCGCTGCGCCCTTCCAGCAACTCGCCGACCACCTGGGCCTGCAGGCCGCGGAAATCCTGGTGGCCGAAGGTGCGGCGCAGGACATCGCGCGCGGCGTCGAGCGAGGGCGGGGAGGCGAGGGCGGTGGACACGGCGCTCTTTTGGCAGGGGCGCGAGTCCGCGCCAAGGCCGGAAACGGCGGATTTTTTAATCCCTCTCCCATTGGGGGAGAGGGTGGCCTCCGAAGGAGGTCGGGTGAGGGATCTCTCAGGACTCGAAACCGCGCGCGGCGGTCAGGCCGGGTGCGGCGTCTCAAGTTTGAGAGACCCCTCATCCGTCGACTTCGTCGACACCTTCTTCCGCAAGGGGAGAAGGGTCAGAGAAGCGGATCGCTTGACTATTAGTCAAAAGGCTAATTAGTCGTTTGACTCATGAATGAGGTGTTCAAGGCCCTGTCGCATCCCGCCCGCCGCCGCATGGTCGCCATGCTGCGCGACGGGCCGCTGGCCTCGGGGGATATCGCCTCGCGGTTCGATATGGCCTGGCCGACGGTCACCGCCCACCTGGCTGCGCTGAAGGCCGCGGGCCTGGTCGAGGCCGAGAAGGACGGGGCCTCGGTCCGCTACCGCCTGGTGATCTCGGCGGTCGAGGAAGCGGTGGCCTTCATGATGGAGCTGATGGGAACGGGCGAGGCCGTGGCGGCTGGACCGGCGCTTCCATCCACTGAAGAGGGGAAGAAGGCATGAACAGTGCGGACAAGCGCGGCCTGACGCCGCTGGACGGCGTCTCGATCCTGACCACGGCGGCCATCGCCGGCGCGGCCCTGGCGGTCTGGCGGCTGGGTCCGACGGGACCCATGCCGATGCATTTCAACTACGCCGGCCAGGTCGATCGCTGGGGCGACCGCGCCGAGATGGGTCTGGCCATCGGCGTCATCGCCATGGTCGCCGGCGCGGTGGCCGTGGTCTGCGCGGCGATGGAGCGCCAGGTCAGGGACCGGCGGGGCGACCGCTTCACCTATCGCCTGGGACGGATCGTCGGCCTGGCCGCGCCGGCCTTCGCGGCGGCGATGCTGACCTCGACGGCCTTCGACCTGCTGCCCCGGCAGGGCGGCCAGGCGATGTTCCTCAGCCTGATGATGGGCGGCATGGCCCTGCTGTTCCTGGGCATGGGGGCGTTCCTGGGACGGGTGAAGCCCAACCCCGTCATCGGCGTGCGCACCTACTGGGCGCTGCGCAGCCGGCTGGCCTGGGACAAGTCCAACCGCCTGGCCGGGCGGCTGATGACCCTGGTCGGCCTGCTTGGCCTGGTGGCCGCGCCGGTCGCGCCCCAGCCGATCGGTTTCCACGTGCTGATGGCCGGTGTGATCGCCTCGGGCCTGGCCGCCGGCTTCGAAAGCTGGCGGGTCTGGCGCACCGATCCGGATCGCACCTGAGGCGAGGGGCCAGGTTCTCCCCCGCTTGGTTAAACCGCGTTCACCTGTCGTCAATTCTATCGCGTGTTTGGTCGTCGTGAGCTATGACACCGCCACGCGGGCGGGGCTAACGAGACCTAGGGTTACAGATGGCTAACGGCGCCTTCGGCGGAAACAAGCCGGCGAAGACTCAACGCACGCCCCTCCAGGCGCTGCTGTACTGGACGACGGTTCTGGGCGTGTGGGGGCTGATCTTCGTGGTCACCTTCTTCGCGGTGTTCGCGCGCGACCTGCCCGACACCTCCAAGCTCTACGACGTCACCCGCCAGCCCTCGATCAACTACCTGGATCGCTCGGGCGCCCTCTTGGCCGTGCGCGGCAGCCAGTACGCGCCGCCGGTCGACATCGACGCTCTGCCCGAATACGTGCCGGCCGCCTTCGTCGCCATCGAGGACCGCCAGTTCTATCACCACTTCGGGTTCAACCCCTGGGGCATCGCCCGCTCGCTGATCTGGAACATCACCCATGACGGCGGCCCCCAGCGCGGCGGCTCGACCATCACCCAGCAACTGGCCCGCAACCTGTTCCTCAGCCCGGCCCAGAACTACAAGCGCAAGGCTCAGGAGCTGATCCTGGCCGTCTGGCTGGAGCTGAAGTTCAGCAAGAAGCAGATCTTGGCGCTCTACATGAACCGGGTCTATTTCGGCGCCGGCGCCTACGGCATCGAGGCCGCCTCGCAGCGCTACTTCAACAAGCCCGCCAAGGACCTGACCATCGGCGAGGCCGCCCTGCTGGCCGGCATGATGAAGGGCCCGGCCCGCTATTCGCCGGTCAGCGCCAGCGAGCGCGCCGCCCGCCGCGCCACCGTCGTGCTCGACGAGATGGTGCGCCTCAAGGCCATCACCCCCGAGCAGCGCGACGAGGCCTTCAAGACCCCGGTGCAGGTGTCGGCCACCCTGGCCAACCAGCGCGCCCAGTACTTCACCGACTATGTCGACGCCCAGGTGCGCTCGCTGGTCGGCGAACCGACCGAAGACCTGGTGGTCGAGACCACGCTCGATCTGCCGATCCAGGTGGCGGCCGAACGCGCCGTGCAGCTGGGCGTCGAGGGCCACCTGAAGCAGGGCGTCCAGCAGGCCGCCCTGGTGGCTATCGACGGCGAGGGCCGCATCCGCGCCTATGTCGGCGGCGAGGACTACGGCCAGAGCCAGTTCGACCGCGCCACCAGCGCCCGCCGCCAGGCCGGCTCGGCCTTCAAGCCGTTCGTCTATCTCACCGCCATGGACCAGGGGCGTAATCCCAGCGTCATGGTGGTCGACGAGCCGGTGAAGATCGGCAACTGGGAGCCCCGCAACTACACCAACACCTTCCTCGGCCCCATGACCCTGCAGACGGCCCTGGCCCAGTCGATCAACACGGTCGCCGCGCGCCTGGCCAACGAGGTGGGCACCAGCAACGTCGCGGCCACCGCCCGTCGCCTCGGCATCACCAGCAAGATCCAGCTGGATCCGTCGATGGCGCTGGGCGCCGTCGAGGTCAGCCCGCTGGAAATGGCCCAGGCCTACGCCCCGTTCGCCAACGGCGGCTTCCTGGCCAAGGGCTACGGCATCGAGCGCATCCGCACCGCCTCGGGCAAGGTTCTCTACGACCATAGCGTCGACAAGCAGCCGCGCCCGTCGGTGATCGGCTCGCCGTCGCTGCAGTACATGAACCAGATGATGCGCCAGGTGGTGAACGGCGGCACCGGCGGTCGCGCCAAGGTCGCCGGCTACGACATCGCCGGCAAGACCGGCACCACCAGCGACTACAAGGACGCCTGGTTCGTCGGCTACACGGGCGGCTTCGTCGCCGCGGTGTGGACCGGCAAGGACGACAACACCGCCATGAAGCGCGTCAGCGGCGGCGGCCCGCCGGCCGAGATCTGGAAGGTGTTCATGAGCTCGGCCCTGCCGCGCCTGAAGGCCACCCCGATCCCCGGCGGCATGGCCGAGCCCCCGCCGCCGACCGAGGATCCGATCGGCGACATCCTGGGCGGCGGCGAAACCCCGACGGCCGACCCGGGGGCGACCCCGCCGCCCGCCGGAACCCCGCCGGCCCAGACGGCGCCGGAACTGCCTTACTGACAAGACCCATCGCCCCGGGCGTCGCGAGACGCCCGGGGCGATCCGTTTCAGGGGTGAGCCTTCACCAGGCTTTTCGGCGCGACGATCGTCCAGGCGGTGCGCAGCAGGCCCGCCAGCTCGTCGACCTCGATGGCCTCCAGCCGCACCAGCACCGCCGGATAGCCGCGATAGTGGTCGTCGTCGAAGAAGCGCTCGGGCGCGGCCTCGATCAGCATCTGCTTGGTCTCGATCAGGCAGCGCACGGCGATGACGCCGGGCACGAGCACCCGCCTGGCCTTGGGCGCGGGCCGGGCCAGATAGCACCAGGCCAGTCCCTTGCCGGCCACCTCGTAGGTGACCTGCTGGCCGTTGGAGGCTTGGATCACCTCGGGCAAGGCCGTGGCCAGGGCGCGCAGGGTTTCATCGTCGACCATGGAAGGATGAAGCGCCCATCTCATCCCTCGTGCAACGGGGGGAGGAGAGGGTGTTCCAGGCCTTGCCCGGCCCAGATCCAGCCAACAGCGTAAACCGTTGTTAAGGCTCACTGTTAAGGTCTGCGACACCTCTCCGAAAGCCGGTGTTTACCCCCGCGCTGTATCACTCTGAACCAACAAGAGTCGCTCTCCACGTGGGCGCGGCCGGTTCTGGTGGATGGCCTTCAATGACCAAGACGGTGCTCGTCGTCGACGACGATCCGACCCAACGTCGACTGATCCAGGCGGTGCTGGAGCGCGAAGGTTTCGCGGTCTGCCACGCCGAGAGCGGCGACGCGGCCATGGCGCATCTGGCCGCCGGCGCGCCGGCCGACGTGATCCTGCTGGATCTCGTCATGCCGGGCCTGCCGGGCCAGGAGGCGCTGAAGGAGATGCGTGCGCGCGGCTACGCCCAGCCGGTGATCGTGCTGACCGCCAGCGGCGGCGTCGACACCGTGGTGAAGGCCATGCAGGCCGGCGCCACCGACTTCTTCATCAAGCCGGCTTCGCCTGAGCGGATCACCGTGTCGATCCGCAACGCCCTGTCGATGGGCGACCTCAAGGGCGAGGTCGACCGCCTCAACAAGCGCGTGGCGGGCCGCACCACCTTCTCCGACCTGATCGGAACCTCGCCGGCCATGACCATGGTCAAGCGCATCGGCGAGCGCGCGGCCAAGAGCGCGATTCCCGTGCTGATCACCGGCGAGAGCGGCGTCGGCAAGGAACTGATCGCCCGCGCCGTCCACGGCTCGTCCGATCGCGCCGGCAAGCCGTTCGTGGCCGTCAACTGCGGCGCCATCCCCGAGAACCTCGTGGAGTCGATCCTGTTCGGCCACGAGAAGGGCTCGTTCACCGGCGCCACCGACAAGCACGCGGGCAAGTTCAAGGAAGCCGACGGCGGCACTCTGTTCCTCGACGAGGTCGGCGAGTTGCCGCTCGACGTCCAGGTCAAGCTGCTGCGCGCCCTGCAGGAGGGCGAGATCGACCCGATCGGCTCCAAGCGCTCGGTCAAGATCGACGTCCGCATCGTTTCGGCCACCAATCGCGACCTGTCGGCCGCGGTCGCCCAGGGCCTGTTCCGCGAGGACCTCTATTATCGTCTGAACGTCTTCCCGGTGGAGGCGCCGTCCTTGCGCGAACGCCGCGAGGACATCCCGGCCCTGGTCGAGGCCTTCGTGCGCCGCTTCAACGTCGAGGAAGGCAAGCGCGTGGTCGGGGCCTCGCCCGAGACCCTGCAGATCCTCTGCGCCTTCGACTGGCCCGGCAACGTGCGCCAGCTGGAGAACGCGGTCTATCGCGCCATCGTGCTGGCCGATGCGCCCTACCTGCAGCCCTACGACTTCCCGGCCATCTCGGGGGTCGTGGCGCCGCCGCTGGAACCTTCGCCGATCGAGCCGCTGCCGGTGATGATCCAGGCCGCCGCCGCCCACGCCGAGACCGGCGTCGCCGGCGAGGCGCCCGTGCGCATCCTCGACGGCCATGGCCACCTGCGGACCCTGGAGGAGATCGAGCGCGACCTCATCCAGCACGCCATCGAGGTCTATGCCGGCCACATGAGCGAGGTCGCCCGGCGCCTGGGCATCGGCCGCTCGACCCTCTATCGCAAGGTTCGCGAGCAGGGCATCGACGTCGACGTCAAGGAAGCGTCCTGACATCGCCCTTCGGCGATTGAACTTACATCGGTAAACTGATCTCCTGCCCCTCCATCATCGCGTGGAGGGGGCATGATCAGGATCCTTGGGCCGATGGCGGCCGCGTTGACGGCCTTCCTGCCCATGGGCGTCTCGGCCCAGCCGCTGAGCCCGGCCGAGACCGCCCGGGTCGACGCCGCCGCGGCTAAGGCTCTGGCCGATAGCCCCACGCCCTCGCTGTCCGTCGCCGTGGTGCGCGGCGGCCGCCTAGCCTTTGCCAAGGCCTACGGCCTGAAGCGCCTGGATCCACCCGCGCCGGCCGACGTCGACGCGCGCTACAACATCGGCTCGGTGTCCAAGCAGTTCACGGCGGCGGTCCTGCTGCGGCTGGCCGACCAGGGCCGGCTGTCGCTCGACGACAAGGCGGCCGCCCACGTGGCCGGGCTGTCCGGGGGCGACCGCATCACCCTGCGCCAGGCGCTGAACCATACGGCCGGCTACAACAGCTACTTCATGCTCGACTTCATGCCGGCCGAGGGCGAGGGCCCGGTCGACCCGGCGCAGATCGCCCGGCGGTGGGGCGCCGCGCTGCTGGACTTCGCGCCCGGCGACCGGTGGGCCTACAGCAACACCGGCTATGTTGTGGCGGGGCTGGCGGCGCAGGGCGCTTCGGGGCGGTCGCTGCCGGCCCTGCTGCGAGACGAGATCTTCGCGCCCCTGGGCATGATCGGCGCCGGGGCGGCCTACGAGCGGCCGCTGGAGCCGGCCGATATCGTCGGCTACACCCGCATCGCCACCGCTTCCCCGCGCGCGGCGCCGACGGTCGGGCGGGGATGGGAGTTCGCGGCCGGGGGCCTGGCGGTGAGCGCCTCGGACCTGGCGCGCTGGGACATGGCCGTGCTGGAGGGACGCCTGCTGTCGCCGGCCGCCTGGACCGCGCTGGCCACGCCGGCGCGGCTGAACGACGGAACGCTCACCGATTACGGCCTGGGGGTCTATGTCGACACCGCGCGAGAGCGGCGGCGCATTCGCCATGACGGCCTGGCCTCCGGCTTCGCGGCCGAGAACCGGATCTATCCCGACGACGGTGCGGCGATCGTGGTGCTGGCCAACGCCGATTTCGGCGCCGCGCCCCGGCAGGTCGCGGACGTGATCGAGGCGATGCTGCTGCCTGCCGGCGCCGAAGTCTCCGCCGTCGCGCCGCTGACCGCTGCGCCCGCCGCTCCGGCGATCGACGAGACGGCCCTGGCGACGGCGAAGGTGCTGCGGAGGCAGCTGGCGGACGGGACGCTCGACCGGACCCGGCTGACGCCTGAGCTTTCGGCCCATCTCGACAGGGCGGTCCTGGCCGACTACCGCGCCAGCCTCCAGGCGCTCGGTGAGCCGACGAGGTTCGTCCAGCTGCGCCATGACCAGATCGGCGGGCTGCGGGCCAGCCTGTCCGAGGTCGCTTGGGAGAAGACGAAGCTGATCGGCGTGCTGCGCCTAGCGCCGGACGGGACGGTCGCCTCCTTCGCCCTGTTCGAACCCTAGGCCGCCTCTTCCGCGTCCAGGGCGATCCAGCCGGCGCCGTCGCGGCGGGCGCGATGGTCGGTTTCCAGGCCCTGCAGCTCCAGCAGCACGGCGGCCAGCGGCAGGGCGCGGTTCCAGCGTCGCTCCAGCTGGCGGACGATCTCGGGCACGGTCATGACCGCGCCCTCGCGGCCCAGCACCATCAGGATCATGTCGCGGGCGGCGCGCGGCTTGCGGCCGCGGCGGGCAGGAGCCGCGAAGGTCGCCGGTTCTCCGGGTGCGGCCAGGCCGGCGCGCTCCAGGGCGCCCAGGGCCACGCCGATCGCCTTCAGTTCGCCCTCGAAGGGCTCCTGCGCGCGGCGCTGGGCCTCGATCATGCGCACTTCCAGGTCGGCTTTCCTGCGCAGAAGGAATTCGTAGGTGTTGGCCATCGCCTCGTTCCCGTGAACGGGTCGCCAGGCCGGTCTCCACGCACCGACCCCTCCGACGCCGCCTTTCGGCCGCTCCGCTCACTTAGTTCAATGATTGTAATGATTTACGCTGGCGACAGTTTGTCGCATCAATCTTAACGCGAGCTTAATCGCAATCCGCGAACGACGGTATTTGGTAAGAAATAAAGACTGTTTTCGTGTCTTTCGGCACAGATACTCGGTCAGGTTGCATCAGCCCTAGGGGCGGGAGTTCCTTGTCCAGCTTGGCCTTGGCCCCAGCGGGCGACCAGGGCGATGGGCACGCCGACCAGCACCAGGTGGGCGCCCAGGTTGTTAATGAAGCGCGGCCAGGCAAAGGCGCTGGCCGGGCCCACTGCGCTGAGCGGCAGCACCACGTAGTTCATGACCACATAGGTCGCCGCGCCGTAGGCCAGGCCCATCAGCAGCGGGCGGCGGACCAGCACCGGCAGGCGCCGCGCCGCCAGCACGTAGAGCGCCGCCATCACCGACATGATGAAGTAGTGCAGCAAGAGGCCCAGGGCCGCTGCGCCGGTCCCGTCCTGGAAGGCCGCCTTGCCCAGGAGGCCGCTGGCGATCGACTGCAGGATCCGCTCTGGCGGCACGGCCTTGGTCACCCCCCAGAAGGTGAAGGCGTCGAGGATGTCGAGCGTGCCGGCCAGCAGGGTGGCGGCGGCGATGACCAGCAGCGCCGGGCGCGTCGCGCCGCGTTGGGTGACCATGGGACGGTTCCTCCCCCGTTTCGGGCCGGAGGCTAGTCCGGCGAACGGCGTTCGGCAATCTGGGCGTCAGGCGCCTTCCAGATGGTGCTTGAGCCGGTTCAGCAGATCGGCCGCGGCCAGGGCGTAGGGACCGATCCAGCGGTCGTGGATGTCCTGGAAGGGACCGGCGTCCAGGTGGTTCCAGCGTACGCGGCCCTCGCGCCGCACGACGATCAGCCCGGCCCGCTCCAGCACGCCCAGGTGCTGCATGACGGTGCAGCGGTCCAGGGTTCCGGCGAAGTGCTCGCACAGCTGCCCGGTCGTGCGCGGGGCGGCCTTCATCAGGTCCAGCATCTGCCGCCGGCGCGAGTCGGCCAGGGCCTTGAACAACAGGTCGTCTTGGGCGGCGCTTGACATGTTATAGAATTATAACCTTACATGCCGGCGTTCGCCAAGGGAGGACCGCCATGTCCAGCGACGCCGATCCCAGACAGACCCCGCTGGCCTTCGAGGTGCAGCTGAAGATCCGCAAACCCCCGGCCGAGGTGTTCGACGCCGTCGTCGATCCAACGAGGCTCAGCGGCTATTTCCTGCGCGAGGGCAGCGGCCCGCTGGTCGCCGGCGCCACCGTGCTCTGGCAGTTCCCCGAGTTCGAGGAGCGCTATCCGGTGGTGGTGCGCGAGGTCGTCGCCCCCGAGCGCATCGTGCTGGAATGGGGCTCGGCGATCGCCGGCGACCCCGACACCCGGGTGGTGATGACCTTCACGCCGCTCGACGGTGGAAACACCATGGTCAAGATCAGCGAGTCCGGCTGGCCCCACACGCCCGAGGGCCTGAAGGCCTCGCACGGCAACGCCGGCGGCTGGATGCACATGATGGCCGCGATGAAGGCCTATCTGGAGTACGGAATAAACCTACGCGAGGGCGGGGCGTTCTGAGGAGGACGATTGGCTCCGCCCTCTCCCCAGCCTCCCGTCATTCCCGCCCTTGTGGCGGGAATCGCTGGTTCCGTTCGCACGTGAAGCGCAAGCGGCGTGCTCGGCACGCCGCCCCATCTGCCCCTGCGGCTGACAGAGGGGTTCCCGCCACAAGGGCGGGAATGACGGGCGTGGAGGGGGCGATCCCCTACCCCTCGTCCTCGGCCTCTTCCGCCGCCGGCTCCGGCCGGCCCTTGCGGGTAAAGCCCTTGCCGCGCTTCATCGGCTTGCGCTCGCCCTTGGCCTTGGCGGTGATCTCTTTGAGCTTGATGGTCTGGTTGACCGACAGGGCCTGGCCGGCGCCGCCCTTTTCCGGGTCGCCGAAGGCCCGGCCATAGGTCTCGATGCGCTGGGCCACCGAGCCCAGGAATTCGCCCTCCCAGTCGGAGAGCTCGATCCCGCCCTTGTCGGCCATCCTCCTGGCCTTCTTGAGGGCGCTGAGGGCCGCTTTCCTGGCCTGGGCCCGCGGATCCTGGGCTTTGCGATCGGGCGGCTTGGCGCGCATGGCGTCAGCCTAGCAAAAAGGCCCTCTCCGGGGAGAGGGCCTTTTCAAAATCAGATCTCGCCGATGGCCGAGAGGTAGAGGTCGAGGATGGCGTCCTCTTCCTGGCGCTTGGCGCGGTCGGTCTTGCGCAGGCGGACCACCTTCTTGAGCACCTTGACGTCGAAGCCGTTGCCCTTGGCTTCGAGGTAGACTTCCTTGATCTGCTCCATGATCTCGGCCTTCTCGACCTCGAGGCGCTCGACGCGCTCGATGATCGACTTCAGCTGGCCCTGGGCGGTGGAGTTCAGAACGTCGGCGTGCGGGATGGCGTCGTCGGCCATGGAGATCTCTCGCGAAAAGGGGCTGAAAACCGGAGGCGCGGAAACTAGTTCGGACGCGCCCCGAGGGAAAGCCGATTCCGAGCGCCGGGCGCGCGGAGGCCTTCAAAACCGGTGGTCCAGACATGCGAAAAGAACCGGCCGAGATCGACCGGTTCTTTCGAAGAGCCTTCGCGTGGAGCGCGGCCGGCGGGGCCGCTGCTTCAACGTCGCGGACGTCCCGGAGCGAGGCTCCGGGCGCGCGTCATCAGCCTTGCTTGGCCTTGAAGCGCGGGTCGGTCTTGTTGATGATGTAGATGACGCCCTTGCGACGCACCATCTTGCAGTCGCGGTGGCGACCCTTCAGCGACTTCAGCGAGCTGCGAACCTTCATGACCGTCTCTGTTGTCAGCGGAGAGGTTCGGGCGCGCCATCAAGCTCGCCGGAACATCCGGATGTTTCGGAGGGCGTGCGTATAGGCAAGACGGGGCGATGAGTCAATCGGCCAAGGCCCCGCTGCGCGCAGCGGTCGCGACCTGTGGCGCTCAGGCCTCCGTCGGAAGGGCCGGCTTCAGCTTCACGCCGCGCGGCGGCGGCGGTCCGAAGCGGTTGTCGGCCGCCTGGCCAGGCAGGCCGCCTAGGGCCGACAGCAGCACCGGCAGCACCAGAACGGCCACGCCCAGGGTGTTCTGGTAGGCCTGGGGCGGAATGACGAAGCCGCCGCCGAAGAAGAGGGCCATCAGGGCGATGAACACCCCGCCGGCCCACCAGCCGGTGCGGCCAAGGTCGTGCAGGCGCGGGATCGCCGCGACCAGCATCACCACCAGGGCGGCCGGCAGCGGGCGGCGGAACACCAGGGCCGAGACCAGTATGGCGGCCAGGGCCGCCCCGACGATGGCCCAGTAGCTGGCGCGGTTGATCCGGCCTTTCAGCAGTTGCACGTCGAACCCCTCGCGCCGACTTCGGATGGCGAAAGCCTCTTAAAGCAAAGCCTTGGCGGTGGCGATGCGAACCGGGAACTCACTTTGTCCTGGCGTCCTTGTGATTGAAGCTTTCGCACGAACCCCGGTAGCCTGCCTCCATGGATAGACGCGTATTCCTCGTTCTGCTGCTGGCCGGTTGCGCCGACACGACCGTCAACGCCCCGCTGGCGCCGTCGACCCCGGTCGCGCCGCCCCCGGCCGTCTCGACGCCCGCCGCCCCGACCCCGCCGTCGGCGGTCACCGCGGCGGAGACCGGCGGCCAGGTCGCCGCCTTCAACGCCTGGCTGGAGCAGTTCAAGCCCAAGGCCGTGGCCGCCGGCGTGCCCCAGGCGGTGGTCGATCGCGAACTGAACGGCCTGACGCCCAACCCGCGCGTCATTTCGCTGGACGGCCGCCAGCCTGAGTTCTCCAAGCCGGTGGGCGACTACATCAAGGGCGTGATCAGCGACGACCGCGTGGCCGTGGGCCGCGGCAAGCGCGACCAGCTGGCCTTCCTGCCGGCGGTCGAGCAGCGCTACGGCGTGCCGCGCGACATCCTGCTGGCCGTCTGGGCGATGGAATCGGCCTTCGGCAAGATCCAGGGCGACTTCGACGTCGTGCGCTCGATGGCCAGCCTGGCCGCCGACGGCCGCCGCCGCGGCTGGGCCGAGGGCGAGCTGATCGCGGCCCTCAAGATCATCGCCTCGGGCGAGGACACCCGCGACCAGCTGAAGGGCTCGTGGGCCGGCGCCATGGGCCAGACCCAGTTCCTGCCGTCCAACTATCTGTCGACCGCCGTCGACTTCGACGGCGACGGCCGCCGCGACATCTGGCGCAGCGACGCCGACAGCCTGGCCTCGGCCGCCAACCTGCTGGCCAAGGGCGGCTGGAAGCCGGGCGTGGGCTGGGCCAAGGAAGTAATCCTGCCGGCCGGCTTCGACTACAGCTTGGCCGAGGGCCCGCGCGAGGTTCCCTCATGGTGGGAAGCCAAGGGCGTGAAGCGGGCCGACGGCCTGCCCTGGACGGCCGCTGACGCGGCGTCTCCGGCCGGCCTGATCCTGCCCGCCGGCGCGGCCGGCCCGGCCTTCCTGGCCCTGCCCAACCACTTCGCGATCAGGAAGTACAACAACTCCACCTCCTACGCCCTGGGCATCGGCCTGCTGGCCGACCGTTTCGGCGGCGGCGGGCCGCTGGTGGCGTCCTGGCCGGTGGAGCAGCCGCTGTCGCTGGCCGACCGCATGGCCGCCCAGATCGCCCTGGCCCGCCTGGGCTTCGACCCCGGCCCGGCCGACGGCGTCATCGGCGCGGGCACCCGCAAGGCCCTGCGCGCCTGGCAACAGAGCCGCCAGCTGCCGGCCGACGGCTATCTGTCGTCGGACATGGTGGGCAAGCTGAAGGCCCAGGCGGCGATCACCTGATCCCTCTCCCCTTGCGGGAGAGGGTGGCCTCCCGAAGGGAGGTCGGGTGAGGGGTTTCTCAAACGCAAAACGCCGCGACAGCCGATCGGCCGTCGCGGCGTTTTTGGTATCCGGGGAACCCCTCATCCGTCGGCTATCGCCGACACCTTCTCCCGCAAGGGGAGAAGGAGATCAGGCCGCCTGGCTGACCTGCGGCGGGAACACGTCGTCCATGCGCAGGTAGGTGATCAGGCGGGTGTCGACCGACAGGATGGCCTGCACGAAGCGCAGTTCGTCGGCGCCCATGTCCGGGGCCGGCTGCAGGTGGTCGCGGGTGATGGTGAAGGTCTCGGAGACGGCGTCGACCAGGATGCCGGCCAGGCGGTCGTGGCACTCGACGACGACGATGACGTGGCGGGTTTCCGGGATGGTGACGCCCAGGCCCAGGCGGTTGCGCAGGTCGATGACCGGCATGATCGCGCCGCGCAGGTTGATGACGCCCTTGAGGAAGCCCGGGGCATGCGGGATCGGCGTCGCCGGGGTCCAGCCGCGGATTTCGCGGACGGTCTTCACGTCGATGCAGAACTCCTGCTCGCCGATGCAGAACGAGATCAGCTCGAGGGCCGGTTCGGCTTGGTCGGTCATCAGGAAATCCCCGGGGTCTGGAAGGCTGGCGCGGACGTCTCCGCTCGCCTGCCACAAGAGCCCGGACGCCGTTTAACAACGGTTAATGCTGAAGTTTCTCGTGGCGCGCGAGGGCGAGACCGATTGTCGCGGGCTGCCGGCGCCTGTGGGGCGATCGATTTGCATGCGCCTGGTCGATCCTATGACCGAGCTTCCCCGCGAAGGCGGGGATCCAGGCCGAGGTCGGGGATGATCCAAGGCCGCGCCAGGCCATGAAAGTCAGCTTGGGTCCCCGCCTTCGCGGGGATTGGGCGGTAGGGGGCTGCAGCCTGAGCGTTCAGCCCGCGGCGCGCGCGCGCTTCTTGATGAGCATCGCCGCGCCGGCTTCGGCCAGCGAGGTCTCCGGCTCGGCGCCGGTTTCGATCTCGCGCACGCCGAACGAGACGTGCAGGGGCGCGCTCCATTCGCCGAACTGCACCGGAACGCCGCGGATGGCGCCGGCCAGGCTCTCGCCCTTCATCTCGGCGGTGGCCTTGTCGGCCTGGGCCAGCAGGACGGCGAACTCGTCGCCGCCCATGCGGCCGACGATGTCGCTTTCGCGCACATTGGCCAGCAGGCGTTCGGCCACGGCCTTCAGCGCGCTGTCGCCGGCGGCGTGGCCGAAGCGGTCGTTGACGGCCTTGAAGTTGTCGAGGTCGAAGAAGACGAGGCTGGCCGGCGAGCCGTAGCGCTGGGCGAAGGCCGACACGCGGCGAACCTCGCGCAGGAAGGCGCGGCGGTTCAGCACCGGGGCCAGCACGTCCATGTCGGCCAGGGTCTCGGCCTCGTTCAGGCGATACTTCAGGCGCGAGACCTCGGTGCGCAGGTCGTCGACCTCCGACATCAGAGTCTGCAGGGCGGCCTGCACCTTGGGCGTCAGGTCGGCGGGCTCCAGGCCCAGGAACCCGGCCTTGTCGACGGGCACGGTTCCACGCGGCGCGGCCGACACGCCGGCGGCGTCGGCGAGCGCCCGGCGGCGGATCGCGGAGAAGGTTTCGGTGCGGGCGCCTGAGATCTTCATCGGAGGGGCGGCGAATCACTTCTGGTCAAGCTGAAAAGGAAATCTGCGTTTTCTCATTAACCATGACAATGCCGGTGGTAGCCGGGCGCCAATAAGCCGCAGGTGGAGAAGTCGGGGCGCCGGGGCGGGGAGGGCGCGCGCAACCTGCGGAACAGCGGTCGAAAACGTCCGAGAACGGGCTTTGGTCTGGAAGGGCGACCCGCTATAAGGCGCGCGATTCAAAGGGGCCGCTGCGGCGCTTTTCGTCGCCCCCTTCGTTGTTCGAGGAAGACGCCGATGACCACGTCCGCGCCGCCTGTCGCCATCGTCATGGGCAGCCGCTCAGACTGGCCGACGATGAAGAAGGCGGCCGACGCCCTCGACGAACTGGGCGTCGCCTACGAGGCCAAGGTCGTCTCGGCCCACCGCACCCCCCAGCGCCTGGTCGAATTCGCCACCGGCGCCAAGGCGGCCGGCCACCAGGTGATCATCGCCGGGGCCGGCGGCGCGGCGCATTTGCCGGGCATGGTTGCAGCGATGACGCCGCTGCCGGTGCTGGGCGTGCCGGTGCAGTCCAAGGCCCTCAGCGGCCTCGATTCCCTGCTGTCGATCGTGCAGATGCCGGGCGGCATCCCGGTGGCCACCCTGGCCATCGGCGAGGCGGGCGCCAGGAACGCAGGCCTCCTGGCCGCCCAGATCCTGTCGCTGGCCGATCCCGCGCTCGCCGAGCGCCTGGACGCCCAGCGCGCGGCTCAGACCGACAGCGTCGCGCAAAGCGTCGAGGACTAAGACCATGACCGCCTCTCCGGCTCTTCCTCTGCCCCCCGGCTCCACTCTTGGGATCCTCGGCGGCGGGCAACTGGGCCGGATGCTGGCCCAGGCCGCCTCGCGCCTGGGCTTCGACGTGGTCATCCTCGATCCCGAGGAGAACAGCCCGGCCGGCCGCGTGGCCGCCCGCCAGATCGTCGGCGCCTATGACGACCGCTGGGCGCTCAAGCGCCTGGCCGAGGCCTGCCACGTCGTCACCTACGAGTTCGAGAACGTCCCGGCCGAGACCGTGGCCGAGCTGACCGCCCTGGGATGCGAAGTCGCCCCCGGCGCCCGCGCCCTGGCCGCCGCCCAGGACCGCGTGGCCGAAAAGACCTTCCTGGCCGAGATCGGCGTGCCCACCGTGGCCTTCGCCCCGGTCGACGACGAAGAGAGCCTGCTGGCCGCCGTGGCCAGGATCGGCGCCCCCAGCCTCCTGAAGACCCGCCGCGAAGGCTATGACGGCAAGGGCCAGGCCTGGATCCAGCGTCCGGGCGACGCCATCGCCGCCTTCGAGAAGATCGGCCGCCAGCCGGCCATCCTTGAGGCCCCGGCCGATTTCGGCCGCGAGCTGTCGGTGATCGCCGCCCGCGGCCGCAACGGCGAGATCGTCTGCTATCCGCTGTCGGACAACCACCACGAGGGCGGGGTCCTGCGCCGCACGATCGCGCCGGCCAAGGCCACGCCGTCCGAGCGCGACCAGGCYGAGGCCATCGCCGCCAAGATCCTCACCGCGCTGGACTATGTGGGCGTGATCGGGGTGGAGCTGTTCGAACTGGCCGGCGGCAAGCTGCTGGTCAACGAGTTCGCCCCCCGCGTCCACAACACCGGCCACTGGACCCAGGACGGCTGCGAGGTCGACCAGTTCGAGCAGCATATCCGCGCGGTCGCCGGCTGGCCGCTGGGGCCGACCGCGGCCCTGGCCCGCGTCGAGATGACCAACCTGCTCGGCCCCGAGGTCGACGCCTGGAAGAAGCTGGCCGCCGAGCCGGAGACCCGCATCCACCTCTACGGCAAGGGCGAGGCCCGCGCCGGACGCAAGATGGGCCACGTCAACCGCCTGCGGCCGCTGGAGGGCTGAGGGGGGCGGACTGGTGATTGCCCTGGGCCCGAAAGGCCCTAGTGTCGAAGTTTCCTACGTTCGTCATCCCGGCCGCAGCGAAGCGGAGAGCCGGGACCCAGGGGCCGGCGCATTGCGGCTCCCCCTGGGTCCCGGCTCTGCGGCCCGCGAGGCGGGCCTCCGGCCGGGATGACGATCGTTTGTGTGTGGCGCGCTGAGCGCCCAACCCCAGCGAGACCCCATGACCCTGACCATCGGCCTGATCGGCGGCATGAGCTGGGAAAGCTCGGCGCAGTACTATCGGCTGATCAACGAGGCGGTGCGCGCGCGGCGGGGGCCGACGGCCTCGGCCCAGTGCCTGATGTGGTCGTTCGATTTTTCGCAGATCGAGGCTTTGCAGCACGCGGGCCGCTGGGACGAACTGGCCGACCGCCTGGCCGACGCCGGCAAGGCGCTGGAGCGGGCCGGGGCCGACTTCGTCGTCCTGTGCACCAACACCATGCACCGCCTGGCCGGCGAGCTTCAGGCCGCCGTGGACCTGCCGCTGCTGCACATCGCCGATCCCACGGGCGAGGCGATCAGGGCGGCCGGCCTGCGCAAGGTCGGCTTGCTCGGCACGGCCTTCACCATGGAGCACGCCTTCTATCGCGGGCGGCTGGAGGAGCGGTTCGGGCTGGAGGTGGTCGTCCCCGGCGAGGCGGACCGCGCGCTGGTTCATCGCGTGATCTACGAGGAGCTGGTGGCGGGCGTCGTGCGCGAGCCCTCCCGCCAGGCCTACCGCGAGGTGATCGCCCGCCTGGTCGAGGCCGGCGCCGAGGGGGTCATCCTGGGTTGCACCGAGATCATGCTGCTGGTCGGGGAGGGCGACAGCCCGGTTCCCGTGTTCGACACCACGACCCTGCACGCCCTGGCCGCGGCCGAGCGGGCGCTGGGCTCCTAGGTCCTTCTCCCCTTGCGGGAGAAGGTGTCGGCGAAGCCGACGGATGAGGGGTCTCTCAAAAGCAAGACGCCGCACCCGGCCGGGCCGCTATCGAAGCGGGCAGGGCTATCGACCCCTCACCCGACCTCCCTTCGGGAGGCCACCCTCTCCCGCAAGGGGAGAGGGATCAGGATCTGGCGTACCGCATCTTCGCCAGCGCGGTCAGGAACTCGGCCGCCAGGTTCGGGGCCTTCACGCCGGCCTTCCACTTCTCGAAGGCCATCACGCCCTCGATGCGGGCGTCCAGGTGCTTGAGGGCGGACTCGCGGCCCGAGGCCAGGTCGACCGCCAGGGTCGAGACCAGGATCCCCGACAGGATCGCGCGCTTGGAATAGTGGTTCTCGTCGGTGGCCGTGTCGCCGGCCCAGCGCCACAGCTGGTCGGCGCTTTCCCACAGCAGCGACAGCGCCAGCGGCAGATTGGTCGGGAACGCCAGGAACGCGGCCCAGCGTCGCACGGCCTCGCTGTCGTGGGCGGCCGCGTCGATGCGGGCGACGACGCCCTCGCGGATCTTCTGGCGGATCTTCAGCGCGGCCGGATCGAGCCTGGAGAGGGTTTCCATGGCCTTGGCGTCGTGGCGACGGGCCAGGATGGCGGCCAGATCGCGCGGGCCTTGCGGCAGCAGAAGGTCGGTTTCCCCAGGCGACAGCTGGGCCGCGGCGGCGGCCGCGCGGACCAGGCCGGCGTTCCAGCCCAGGCGCGGCGACAGGCGCAGGGCCTCGTCCAAAACCCGTTGTTCGGCCTTGTCGGCCCAATCCTGCGTTGCTTCGGCGGCGGTCTGGCTCATGAATCCGAGTCTACACCGGTGTTTAGCGCTCGTCGCGCATGGACACGCGGCCTTCGCTCTGCTATCTGCCGCCCCTCGTCGCCCGGAAGCACCCCTTCCAGGGCGTAAGGTTTTTATTCGCCCGCCCGGCCCCTCAAGAGGGACTTGGGAAATTGGTCGGGCCGTCGAATGGAGAGTCACCCCTGGTCCAGATTTTCGTCCGCGACAACAACGTCGATCAAGCCCTGAAGGCCCTCAAGAAGAAGATGCAGCGCGAAGGCTCGTTCCGCGAGATGAAGCGCCACGTCCACTACGAAAAGCCCTCGGAAAAGCGCGCCCGTCAAAAGGCCGAAGCCGTCCGTCGCGCCCGCAAGCTGGCCCGCAAGCGCGCTCAGCGCGAAGGCCTGCTGCCGATGCCGAAGAAGGCTTCGCGTTAAGAGCGCCGTCGAGGCGCGGATCTTCGCGCCTCCGCGTTCCACGCACCCGAAAACAGACGAAACCCGCGCCGGGCGACCGGCGCGGGTTTTGTTTTGCGCCCTGCACCGAAAGTCCTCTCGACGGACGAGCGCGCCTCGCCTAGGTTTCGCATCTAGAACAAGAGGGGAACGGCGCGTGCGGTTGGCCTGGCTGCTGGGCGGGATTTGCGCGATCGGCGTGGCCGGCGCCTTGACGTGGCCCAAGGTCGATCGCGGGCTCGATGTAGACGCCTGCCTGGATGGCGGCGGGGTCTACATCCATGACCAGGGTCGCTGCTCGCACGACCAGGCCGAACTCGACGCCTACAACAAGCGAAGGGCCGTAAAGCCATGACTGGACAGATTCGCATCGGCATCGGCGGCTGGACCTTCGAGCCCTGGCGCGGCCACTTCTATCCGTCCGACCTCAAGCAGAAGGAAGAGCTGGCCTATGCCAGCCGCCAGCTGACGGCGATCGAGATCAACGGCACCTACTATTCCAGCTTCAAGCCCGACAGCTGGAAGAAGTGGCGCGACGAGACGCCGGACGACTTCGTGTTCGCGGTGAAGGCCTCGCGCTTCACCACCAACCGCAAGGTGCTGGCCGAAGGGGCTGAGTCGGTGGGCAAGTTCCTCGACCAGGGCCTGACCGAGCTGGGCGACAAGCTGGGCCCCATCCTCTGGCAGTTCATGCCGACCAAGAAGTTCGACGAGGCCGACTTCGGCGCCTTCTTAGGCTTGCTGCCCAAGGAGAAGGACGGCCTGCGCCTGCGCCACGCGGTCGAGGTGCGCAACGACACCTTCATGACCCCGGCCTTCCCGGCGCTGCTGCGGGAACACGGCGTGGCCGGCGTCTACGCCAAGCACTTCGACTATCCGGAGTTCGCCGACGAGGCGGCCGACTTCGTCTACGCCCGCCTGCAGACGGGCTCGGACGAGGTGGCTACCGCTTATCCCGAGCCCGAGCTCGACCAGTGGGCTGACCGGCTGAAGACCTGGGCGGCCGGCGGCGCTCCGGCCGACCTGCCGCGCATCGACAAGGCGGCCGTCCCGTCCGCCAAGCAGCGCGACGTCTTCGCCTTCATCATCCACGAGGGCAAGGTCAACGCGCCGCACGGGGCGATGGCGCTGATCCAGAAGGTGAAGTAGCCGCTACGCGGCCCCCCTCAGTCGCTCCGCGACAGCTCCCCCAAAGGGGGAGCATCTTGAAGAGCGCGGCGCCGATAGATCCTCCCCCTCTGGGGGAGGTGGCCCGGAGGGCCGGAGGGGGCCGTCGCCAGCGCCTGAAGCCACGCCCAACACCCCCACCGATCGCGGCCACAAAAAAGGCCGCCCCTTTCGGAGCGGCCTTTCTCGTGAACCTCGCGCAGACCTCAGTAGGACGGCGTGTCGGCCAGGACGCTGGCGCCCTGCGAGCGCAGGCGGGTCTTGGCCATCTCGTCCAGGATCGCCTCGGAGCGCGGGTCGCCCAGGATCCAGGCGGCGGCGGCGACGGTGCGCATCGAGGTCGAGCTGACGCCCAGGGCTTTCTCCAGGGCGTCGAACGGCGACTTGGGACCGCCGATCTTCTTCAGGCGCACGTCGCCGGTCAGCTTGGCCAGGGCCTTGGCCTTGTCGACGGCGTCATAGAAGCCGCCCAGCTGGTCCACCAGGCCCAGGTCCTTGGCCTGGGCGCCGGTCCAGACGCGGCCCTTGGCGATCTCGCGCACGCGCTCGACCGGCAGCTTGCGGCCCTCGGCCACGCGGGCCACGAACCCGGCGTAGATATTGTCCATCCAGGCCGAGAAGCGGGCGCGCTGGTCGGCGGTGAATTCCTGGCCGGTTCCGAAGGCGCCGGCATAGTCGCCGCCCACGGTCACCTGGCGGGTGTCGACGCCGAAGCGCGACAGCGCGTCGCCCAGGGCGAACTTGCCGCCGAACACGCCGATCGAGCCGGTCAGGGTCGAGGGCTGGGCCACGATCGCCGAGGCCTGGCTGCTGATCCAGTAGCCCCCGGAAGCCGCGTAGGTGCCCATGCTGACCACGACGGGCTTTCCGGCCGCCTTGGCGGCCCTGACGGCCGCCAGGATCTGTTCGGAGGCCGTGTCCGAGCCGCCGGGCGAGGAGACCCGCAGGACGATGGCCTTGACGTCCTTGTCCTCGATCGCGTCGTAGATCGCCTTGGCGGTCTCGTCGGAGTGGATGGTGCTGTCGCCCGAGAACGGCGAGGACTGCCCCGACGTGCCCGTGACGATCGGACCCTCGGCCCCGATCACCGCGATGGCCGCGCCGGTCTTGGGCAGGTCCTTCTTCGAGCGCGAGGCGTAGTCGGAGAAGTCGATCAGCTTGGCGCCCTTGCCGGCGCGCGCCAGCATGGCGTCCTGGGCTTCCTTCACCTGGCCGACCTTGTCGATCAGGCCCAGGCCTTGCGCCTGCTGGGCGCTGTAGGGGCCGGCCTCGATGGCCTTGATCAGGCGCGCCGGGTCCAGCTTGCGGTCCTGGGCGGCGGCGGTGAGGGCGCCGGTATAGACCGACGTCATCCACGACAGCGTCGCCTCGCGGTGGGCCGCGGTGAAGTCGCTGTTGAGGTAGGGATTGACCGCGTTCTTGTATTCGTAGCGCTGCTCGAAGTCGGCCTTGACGCCGTACTTGTCGAACAGGCGCTTGTAGAACATCGTCTCGCTGGCCACGCCCACGGCCTGCAGCGAGCTGTCCGGCTGCATCCAGAACTCGCTGGCGGCCGCGCCCAGGCGGTAAGTCGAAGTCGACATGCCCGAGGGATAGATGCCCTGGCTATGCGCGAAGATCGGCTTCTTGCCGACGCTGCGGAAGTGCTTGAAGGCCTGGGCGAGCTCGTCGGCCGAGGCGGGGGCGACGCCGCCTTCCGGCAGGCGCACGAACACCGCCTTGACCTTGTCGTCGGTCTCGGCGCGGCGCAGCACCTCGATGACGCCCATCACCGACTGGCCGCCGCCGCCGAACGCCGCGAAGGGGTTCTGCGAATCCTGGTCCGACAGGCCGCCGCGCAGGTCCAGCTGCACCACCGAATTGGCGGCGACGGGGGCGGGGCGGGCGGCGCCGGCCGCCAGCACGATCAATATGAAGGGCACCCCGACGAGAAAGAGCACGAGCCCGACGAACACGCCGGCCACGGTCATGAGAAACTGCTTCATCGGGATCCCGTTGCGATAGCCAAAGCGCGCCGGCGCGAAAGCACAGACGATCGTGCGTCCGACGCGCTTCAATGTCGCCGCAAGCTAGCGGCTGTCGCGTCGCGGTCAAATGAACTGCGCGCAACCTGCCGAACTTCGCGCTCGAGCGGTGCAAATGAGGGGATTTTCTCGGGAGAGAAGATGGTCGGAGTGGCAGGATTTGAACCTGCGACCCCTGCGTCCCGAACGCAGTGCTCTACCAGACTGAGCCACACTCCGACTTCCGAAGCCGCGCCGCCGGTTGGCTGTGCTCGACTTGGGAGGCGGCTTATAGGAGGCTGTTCGGAGAGTCGCAAGCGTGAAAATGGACCCAAAAAAAGAATTTGGAGGGCGTTGCCACCGTCCGAATCCTGGGCTATCTCCACCGCCTCGCCGCGGCCCACTGGGTCGCCGCTGTTCCTGCTGGGGAATGGTGTAATGGTAACACTGCGGTTTTTGGTACCGTCATTCTAGGTTCGAGTCCTAGTTCCCCAGCCACTCTCTCTTCTCTCGCTGATCAGCGCTTCGGACCGGAAGCAGCGTTTACATCGCGAGCATTTGCCTCCCTTCAAGCTCTGCTTTGCCCGCCGGCTCTTTCGCGCCTGCGAGCGTTTGCGGCGTTCCTGGCCGTATTCAGTTCAGCCTGCGCCAGCGCCTGAAAAGGCTGGGCGAATCTGAATCGCCGGCCCCGCGCCATGCACAGTGCAAATGCACGCGAACCTTGCCGGTCTTCGCGCATGCGAAAACGTTCGGCGCTGGAACTGAACTTGAAGGCGAGCGTCATCGGCTACGGCTAAGGCTTTGAAAATCCGCGATCGACATTGTTGCTGCGAAATAAAGCCTGTTTTCGCGGAGCGTTGCTCGATCGATTGCGTATTTGTGTACTTGTAATTCCACAGGGCGGGTGTATTTCCGAATTTAAAGTCATTGTGGAGTGACGCCGTGGAAGACAAATCGACCCTGATCGAGCTGACCGCCGAGATCGTGGCCAACTATGTGGCCAACAACACGACCTCGGTCTCTGACCTGCCGGCTCTGATTCGGGCCACGCACGACGCGCTTTCCGGTCTTGGTTCGCCGGAAGCGCCGGTTACCGAGACCGTTACCAAGGCTACTCCGGCCCAGATCCGCAAGAGCATCACGCCGGACGCCCTGATCAGCTTCGAGGACGGCAAGCCCTACAAGACGCTGAAGCGCCACCTGACCACCCACGGCATGACCGTCGCCGAGTACAAGTCGAAGTGGGGCCTGCCGGCCGACTATCCGACCACGGCGCCGTCGTACAGCGAAGCCCGTTCGGCCATGGCCAAGGCTCTGGGCCTGGGCCAAGGCGGCCGCAAGGCCAAGGCCCCGGGCAAGGCTCGCGCCCGCAAGGCCTGAAGCCTCGGTTCCAAGTGAACCTCCGAAAACACGAAAGCCCCGCCGGCGACGGCGGGGCTTTTGCTTTGAGCGTTGCCCTGCGGGCGATCTACACGCCGCTCAGCGACATGCCGGGCGCGTCGGGCGGGGTGTCGCCGCCGCCGTTCAGCGACCGCTGCATCCAAACGAGGTCGACCCAGCGGCCGAACTTGTAACCCATGGCCGGGAAGACGCCCTTGTGCTCGAAACCGAGCGCGGCGTGCACGCCGATCGAGGCGGCGTTGCCGCTGTCGCCGATCACCGCGCAGATCTGGCGCAGGCCCAGGCCCTCGCAGGCCTCGATCAGCGCCTGCAGCAGGGCCTTGCCGACGCCTTTTCCGGCCGCGTCGGGCGCGACGTAGATGCTGTCCTCGACGGTGTAGCGATAGGCCGCCCGCAGCCGGAACGGGCCGGCATAGGCATAGCCCAGCACCTTTCCGTCCTGCTCGGCGACCAGGTAGGGCAGGCCGCGATCGAGGAAGGCCGCGCGCCGCCGGGTCATCTCGGCCTCGTCGGGCGGAACCTCCTCGAAGGTGCCCAGGCCGTTGAGCACGTTCCAGCCGTAGATGGCCGTGATCGCCGGCACGTCGGCGTCCGTGGAGGGGCGGATGGTTACTTCAGACATGGGAACACCCCCTCARTCGGCTTTGCCGACAGCTCCCCCAGAGGGGGAGCATCCACGCAATCAGATCCTCCCCCTCTGGGGGAGGCAGCCCGTAGGGCCGGAAGGGGCTAGGCCTTCGTCCAGCCCTTGTCGACCGCCCACACGGCGAACGCGTAGTCGAGCGCGATCTCCTTGAGGAAGTCGAAGCGGCCCGAGGCGCCGCCGTGACCGGCCTCCATGTTGATCTTCAGGAGGATCGGGTTGCCGCTGGTGGTGTTGGCCCGCAGCTTGGCGGCCCACTTCTCGGGCTCCCAGTAGGTGACGCGCGGATCCGACAGGCCGCCGGTGGCCAGCACGGCCGGATAGGGCTTGGCGGTGACGTTGTCGTACGGCGAGTAGCTGGCGATGTAGTCGTAGGCCTCCTTGTCCTCCAGCGGATTGCCCCATTCAGGCCATTCCGGCGGGGTCAGGGGCAGGGAGGTGTCGCTCATGGTGTTGAGCACGTCGACGAACGGCACCGCCCCGATGATCCCGGCCCACAGGTCCGGCCGCAGGTTGGTGATCGCGCCCATCAGCATGCCGCCGGCCGAACCCCCGTAGGCCACCGTGGCGCCCTTGGCGCCGTAGCCGTTGGCGTGCAGGTGCTCGGCGCAGGCGATGAAGTCGGTGAAGGTGTTCTTCTTCTTGAACTTCTTGCCGTCCAGGAACCAGCCGTAGCCCTTTTCCGAACCGCCGCGGATGTGGGCCGTGGCCCAGATCCAGCCGCGGTCGACCAGGCTGAAGTTGCGGATCGAGAACGACGGATCCATCGACATGCCGTAGCTGCCGTAGCCGTACAGCAGCAGCGGCGCCTTGCCGTCCAGCTTGACGTCCTTCTTCATCAGCACGGTCACCGGCACCTCGGCGCCGTCGGGCGCCTTGGCATAGAGGCGCTTGGTCACGTACTTGCTCGGATCGTGGCCCGAGGGGATTTCCTGGGTCTTGCGCAGCACCTTGTCGCCGCTGCGCATGTCGTAGTCGAACCACTGACGCGGCGTGGTCGGCGACTGGTAGACGTAGCGCAGGGTGGGGGTGTCGAACTCGTAGCCGCCCTCGACGCTCAGCACATAGGCCTGCTCGTCGACGACGATCGGCTTTTCGGCCTTGGTGGCGCGGTCGGTGATGACGATGCGGGTGTTGGCGTTGACGCGCTCGACGCGGACCAGGTGGTCCTTGTAGGCGGCGTGGCCGGTGATGAAGGTCCCCGGCTTGTGGGCCACGAAGTCCTTCCAGTGGGCGCGGCCCGGATTGTCGACCGGGGCCTCGACCAGCTTGAAGTCGATGGCGTCGTCGGCGTTGGTCAGGATGACGAACTTGCCGTCCCAGTGCTCGACCGAATAGCGCAGGCCCGGCGTGCGGGGCTCCACGACCTTGGGCTTGGCGGCGACGTCGCTGGCCGGGATCAGCAGGGTTTCCGACGTCTCGTGGTCGCCGGCGCTGATGACGATGAAGGCTTCCGAACCGGTGACGCTGACGCTGACGAAGAAGCCGTCGTCGGGCTCTTCATAGACCAGCACGTCGTCCTTCAGGCCGCCGCGCGCGGGGCGGCGATAGATCTTGTCGGAACGGCCGTTGTCGTCGCGGTGGGTCCAGAACAGCCACTTGGAGTCGGGCGACCAGGTGAAGTCGCCGGTGCTGCTGTCGACCGGCTCGGCCAGGATCTCGCCGGTGGCCAGGTCCTTGACGTAGATCTTGTGGACTTCCGAGCCCTGCGCGTCCTCGGCATAGGCGAACAGCTTGTGGTCGGGGCTGTGGTCGGCGGCGCTGACCTGGCTGTAGGCCTTGCCCTTGGCCAGGGCGTCGCTGTCGAGCAGCACTTCCTCGCCATCCGTCTTTCCGCGGGGGCGGCGGGCGTAGATCGGGTGCTGGCCGCCCAGGGCGAAGCGCGAATAATAGTCGTACGGGCCGTCGGGCGAAGGCACCGAGGAGTCGTCTTCCTTGATGCGGCCCTTCATCTCCTCGAACATCGCCTTCTGCAGGTCCTGGGTCGGGGCCAGCATCGCCTTCACATAGGCGTTCTCGGCGGTCAGGTGCTCCTTGACCTCGGCCTTGATCAGGCTGGGGTCGCGCAGGACCTTCTGCCAGTTGTCGTCCTTCATCCAGGCGTAGTCGTCGACGCGCACCCGGCCCAGCTGCTCGATGCGCTTGGGAACCTTCTTGGCGACCGGAGGAACGGGCTTGGCGGTGGCGGACATGGAACTCCCGGGGATGAGGACGGAGGACGTGGCGGCGACGGCGGCGACGCTCGTCATCATTTCGCGCCGGTTCATGGACAGATTCCCCCTCGGATGCGTCAGAACGCCAACTTGTTGCGGCTGGGGCGTCTGGTCAAACTCATACGACGTCTAAGGTTGAATCGGAGACGAGGGCGTTCATGGCTTGGGACCTGTCGGTCGATCTGATCCAGGCGACGGTGCAGCTGGAGCAGCCGCTCGCCGACGGCTCGCGCACGGTGGGCACCGGTTTCCTCATCGAGGACCCCACGCCCGATGGTCGTCCGCGCACCATCCTGGTCACCGCCGCCCACGTCTTCGACCGCATGCCCTCGGTCTCTGCCAAGATCGGCTATCGGGTGCAGAGCAAGGAGGGGGTCTGGCGCTACGATCCCCGCACCCTGAAGATCCGCGACGGCGACCATCCCCTGTGGATCAAGCATCCCAGCCGCGACGTCGCCGCCATCGTCGTCGAGGCGCCGCCAGAATTCGCCAAGGCCGCCATTCCGCTGGCCTGGCTGGCCCAGGACGACACCTTCAACAAGTACAGCCTTGGTCCCGGCGACGAGATGATGGCCCTGGGCTTCCCGCGCGGCCTGTCGGCCAACACCGCGGGCTTCCCGATCCTGCGCTCGGGGCGGGTGGCCTCCTATCCGCTGGCGCCGGCCAGCGTGTTCCCGACCTTCCTGATGGATTTCTCGGTGTTCCCCGGCAACTCGGGCGGGCCGGTGTTCATGGCCGAGGGCGCGCGTCGCCGACCGGGCTCGACCGAAAGTCAGGAGGTGCAGTTCGTGGCCGGCATGCTGACCCAGCAGGTCGAGCTGTCGGGCGAGCGTCTCGAGATCGGCATCGTCACCCACGCCAAATACATCCGCGAAACCGTCGCCCTGCTCGACAAGCCGACCGGCCCGCCGCTGATCCAGGCCGCGCCGGCCAAGCCGCCCAGCGTCGCCGCCGCGCAGGACGTGGTCGCCGTCCAGGCCGTCGCCGCGCCCGGCTTCAATCGCTGAACGGCGGCGAAATAGCCTTCGGTCAAGCTAGGAACCATTGCTCACGGGGCCCCGTTCGAAAGGGGAGTTCAAACTCGAACAGGAGCAAGCCAATGAGCACCAATCGTGTGGAAGGCGCCATCGACAAGGGCGTGGGCGCCGTGAAGGAAGCCGTCGGCAAGGCCACGGACAACGAACGCCTGGAAGCCGAGGGCAAGGCCCAGAAGATCAAGGGCGACGTCCAGAACAAGGTCGGCCAAGCCCAGGACAAGATCGGCGACGCGATCAAGCACTAAGGCTTGGTCCGATCCCAAAAACGAAGGCCCCGGAGCGATCCGGGGCCTTTGTCTTTCCAAGATCCTCCCCCTTTGGGGGAGGTGGCCCGAAGGGCCGGAGGGGGTACGTTTTCAGCCGACTATGAGCCCGCCGACTTCCCCCTCAGGCGCTCCGCGACAGCTCCCCCTTCAGGGGGAGCATCTACGCCCCGTAGATGATCGAGATGGTCTCGGCCACGCAGGCCGGGCGCTCCTCGCCCTCGATCTCGATGGTGCACTCGTTCTTCATCTGCAGGCCGCCGGCCTTGGGCTCGACGCTGACCAGCTTCTGGCGCATGCGCACCCGCTTGCCCACGCGCACCATGCTGGTGAACCGCACCTTGTCGCAGCCGTAGTTGATGCCGCGGGTCACGCCGGTGACGTGCAGGATGCCCGCGCCCAGCATCGGGATCAGCGACAGGGTCAGGTAGCCATGGGCGATCGGGCCGCCGATCTCGCGCGTGGCCCGCTCGACGTCGATATGGATCCACTGGTGGTCGCCGGTCGCTTCGGCGAACTGGTTGACCCGTTCCTGGCTGATCTCCACCCAGTCGGACACCCCGACCTCCTGCCCGACCAGGCTGGCGATGTCGGCGAAGGCGATCTCTTTCATGCGGCGCTCTCCCAAACGTTTGTTTGGAAGAGATCACGGGCGCTCGTCCGGGGCAACACCCGGCGGCGCGCGGCACCTACGGTTGTCGGAACGTCGAGACCACCAGCCAGACGTTGGCGGCCGAGATCACGAGGAACAGCCCCCAGGCGACGATCCGCACGAGCCGGCCGTTGGCGAACGGCCCCATCAACGCCTTGTCGTCGGTGAAGCGCAGCAGCGGCCAGATGGCGAAGGGCAACTGGGCGCTCAGCACCACCTGGGTCAGCACCAGCAGGCGCCCCACCGCGTGGTCGCCCAGCGTCAGCACGCCGGCCATCGCCGGAATGATGGCCAGGCCCCGGGTGATCAGCCGCCGCTGCCAGCAGGGGATTTTCAGGTTCAGGAAGCCCTCGAGGATCACCTGGCCGGCGATGGTGCCGGTGAAGGTCGCGCTCTGGCCCGAGGCGAAGAGGGCGATCCCGAACAGGATCCCCGCCACGGCCGCGCCGGTGACCGGCGCAAGCAGCTCGTGCGCCTCCTCGATGCCGGCCACCTCGCGCAGGCCGTTGCCGTGGAAGGCCGAGGCCGCCAGCACCAGGATCGCGGCGTTGACGAACAGCGCCAGCCCCAGGGCGACCACGGTGTCGATGCTCGCCAGCCGGATCGCCGCCCGCTTGCCGGGCTCGTCTTCGGGGGCCTGCCGCGTCTGCACGATCGACGAGTGCAGGTAGAGGTTATGCGGCATGATCGTCGCGCCCAGTATGCCGATGGCCAGATAGAGCGCGTCGCCCTGCTGCAGCGCCGCCAGCGATGGGACCAGCCCTCGCGCCACCGCGCCTGCGTCGGGCGGCACGATGATCAGCTGCACGAGAAAGCAGATCCCGATCGTCGAGATCAGGCCCAGGATGATCGCCTCCAGCTGGCGGAAGCCGTTGCCCTTCAGGCTCAGCACGATGATCGTGTCGAGCCCCGTCAGCAGCACGCCCGCCCACAGCGGCACGCCCAGCAGAAGCTTGAAGGCCAGGGCCCCGCCCAGCACTTCGGCGATGTCGCAGGCGATGATGGCCAGTTCGGCCAGCACCCACTGGACCTTGACCGTCCACGGCCCGAACCGCTCGCGCGACATCCGGGCCAGGTCCTTGCCGGTCACCAGGCCCAGCCGCATCGACAGGATCTGCAGCAGGATCGCCGCCAGGCTGGACAGCACCACCACGAACAGCAGGCTGGTTCCGTAGCGCGAGCCCGCCTCGATGTCGGTGGCCCAGTTGCCGGGGTCCATGTAGCCGACGCTGACCAGCAGGCCCGGCCCCGCGGTGCGCAGCATCCGTTTCCAGACCGGCAGCCCGCTTGGCACGGGCACCGAGCCCCGCACCTCCGCCGGGCAGAACGGAGCGGTCGCGGTCTTGGGCAGGCGGTCGAGCAGGGCGGAGAACATGTCCCGACCGTGTGGCGGGAATCCCGCCCCGTATAGAAGCAACGTGCGCTGCTTCAGCTTTCCAGCGCGGTCCTTGCGTCTTCGGGCAGCAGGCTGACCGCTTCATCCAGCAGCTTGCGCCAGGCCTCGCCCCGCCCGCGCGCTTCTGCGTAGGCGTCGCGCAGGGCGAAGGGGTCGTCCTCGGCGAGGGCGCGGATCAGCTGCGTGGCTTGCTGGCGGTCCTTGAGGCCCTTCTCGGGGTTGACCTTGCGGTCGCGGCTCACGATCAGCTTGTGAACCGCGTAGCGCGGCGGCGAAGGCGCATTGACCAGCACGCCGCCGCCATGGAGCACCGCGGTCTCGACCGGATCGCGCAGCAGGAAGTCCATGAACGGCAGGGGCACGGCGTCGCTGCCCAGTGTCGGCAGGTAGGACGGCTCGTCCCTGGGCGCGCCCCGGTTGGTCGTCAGGACGTCCAGTCGATAGCGCTCGCCAAGAGCATAGCTCGTCGTGCGGCTGGCGTTGAAGGCGTAGCTTACAGGCGCGAAGCGGGGATCGAGTTCTCGCAGAACCTCCAGCAGCGGGCGATCGAGCGTATCGTCCAGGTTCGACGCGATGCCGAAGTCCTGGGCGATGTCGAGATCCATGGTCGCAAGGCTGGTGACGGGCAGTCGGACTCCCAGGTGCGCGGCGTAGGTCTGAAACGCGACCGTGCCGACCAGCAACGCCCGGAGGCGGAAGGCGCCAGCGGCCGCCAGCGCCTGGATGATCTCGGCGCTGGTCCGATCTGGACGGGGAGCGCCTGAAGCGATGATCGCGGCGACGAGGCGTCGGCGATCGTCGTGGTCGGCGCGATGGTCTCCGTGCCGCGCGATACGCTCGCGCAGGTCATCGCTGTCAGGGCCCACATAGACTTGCCGCCGGCTCTGCGCGCCGCCCGTCGGCATCTGGACGTACCAGTAGACCCGGCCCTTGACGGTCTTGGACACGAAGGACGAGCCGGGAGGATACTCGCTCACGCGGCCCAGGCGCAGGCGCTCCATCAGCTCCGCATAGCTGGTGTGGGCGGAAAGGGGCAGGCGCTCGACCATGGGGAGAGGTTATACGCAATTTGAAAATCTGCGTATAACTTTCCACCCGATCAAACGATCCGCCCCTCGCCCTTGCCCCAGTACGCGTCGCGCACCAGCCGCTTGTAGAGCTTGCCGGTCGGGTGCCGGGGCAGTTCCCTCACGAAGTCGACCTGCCGCGGGGCCTTCACGTGGCTGAGGTTGTCGCGGGCGAAGGCCAGCAGTTCGGCGGCGAGGGCCTCGCCGGCGTCGGACCAGTCCAGCGGCTGGATCACCGCCACCACCTTTTCGCCCATCTCCTCGTCTGGCGCGCCGACCACGGCGGCGTCGGCCACCCTGGGATGGGTGATCAGCAGGTTCTCGATCTCCTGCGGATAGATGTTCACCCCGCCGGAGATGATCATGAAGCTCTTGCGGTCGGTCAGGTAGAGATAGCCGTCCTCGTCGGCCCAGCCCACGTCGCCCAGCGTCGTCCAGCCGTGCTTGTTGTAGCTTTCGGCCGTCTTCTCCGGGGCGTTGTGATAGGTCACCGCCGGGCCGTTGGCGAAATAGACCACGCCCTCGGTGCGGGCGGGCAGGGGATCGCCGGCCTCGTCGCAGATGCGCAGCTCGCCCAGCGCCGCCTGGCCCACCGAGCCGCGCCGCTCCAGCCAGCTCCTGCTGTCGATCCAGCAGAAGCCGTTGCCTTCGGTGCCGGCGTAGTACTCGTAGATCACCGGCCCCCACCAGGCGATCATCTGCTCCTTCACCGGCACCGGGCAGGGGGCGGCCGCGTGGATCGCCGAGCGCATGGTCGAGACGTCGTACCGGGCCCGCGTCGCCTCCGGCAGTTTCAGCATCCGCACGAAGTGGGTCGGCACGAACTGGCCGCAGGTGGCCTTGTGCTCTTCGATCAGGGCCAGCGCGGTCTCGGGATCGAACTTCTCCATCACCACGACCGTGCCGCCCAGCTTGTGGACGCTCATGCACCAGCGCAGCGGGGCGGCGTGATAGAGCGGCGCGGGCGAGAGATAGACGCTGTCGCCGTCCAGCTTGAACAGGTGCTGGGCCATCATCTGCAGCGCGTGCGGGGCGTCGATCGGGGCGCCGTTCAGCGCCGGCTTGACGCCCTTGGGCCTGCCGGTTGTGCCCGAGGAATACAGCATGTCCGAGCCCGAGGTCTCGTCGGTGATCGGGCTCGCGGGCATGGCCGCTCGGGCGGCGTCGAAATCGGCGTAGGGGCCGGCCGCCCCGTCCACCCGCAAAAGCGCCACGCCCGGGATCAGCGGCGCCAACGCCTGTGCGACGCCGTCCAGCGCCGGCCCGGCGATCAGCGCCTTGGCCCCGCAGTCCTTCACGATGTACTCGACCTCCGGCGCGGTCAGCTTGGTCGAGATGCAGGTGTAGTAGAGCCCCGCCCGCTGCGCCGCCCAGGCGATCTCCAGATAGCGCGGATGGTTGTCGAGCAGGATGGCCACGACGTCGCCGACCTGCAGGCCCATCGACCGGAACAGTTGCGCCCCCTGGTTCGAGCGGTCGTCGAGTTCCCTGTAGGTGACGGTCTCGCCCGAGCCGGCCATCACGAAGGCGGGCTTGTCGGGCTGGGTGCGGGCGTGGACGCTCGGATGCATGCGACCTCCTGGGCCGCCCGCCTGGGCGGGGCCGGCCGTTTCTCTCCCAGGCGCCGTCCGCGTGTGACCCGCGTGATCGGCGTTCAGTCAGGAGCATGACCCAAGGCCCGACGCGCGCGCAAGTTGCCGTAGGGGCGCCGTTGGCGGCCGCGCAATCCTGGGTGATCGTGTCCGCCACAACGACGTTCGACGGGAGGCGAGCGCATGGAGCTGATCAGCAAGACGGTGGTCGACGGTCGGCCGGGGCCCGGTGCGCCCAAGGCCTATCCCACCCTCGACGGGGTCGACCTGGCCGACATCTTCCGCTTCACCAGGGGCCAGCCCTTCGCCGACTTCGCGCGCATGCGCGATCAGGCGCCGGTGATGTGGCATGGCGAGCCGTTCGGCGGCCCCGGCTTCTGGGCCGTCACACGCTATGAAGACGTCATGCGCGTCAACGGCGATCCGGAGACCTTCTCCTCGCAGAAGGGCGGGATCCTGATGTCGATGGGGCCGCCCGACAAGCGCCACGCCCTGCTGTTCCGGGCGACCATGGACACCATGATCAATCTCGACGCGCCGCATCACCTGCAGCTGCGCCGCGAGCACATGCCCTATTTCACCGCCGCCTATCTGCGCGGCCTGACCGACAAGGTGAAGGGAGAGGTCACCCGCCTGCTCGACGAGATGGAGCCGCTGCTGGCCGGCGGCGCCGAGATCGACATGGTCGAGCATTTCTCGTCGATCCTGCCGCTGTTCACCCTGTGCGAGATCCTGGGCGTGCCGCCGGAGGACAGGGGCAAGTTCCTGCGCTGGATGCACTATCTGGAGCGCGCCCAGGATCTGGCCGTGCAGCAGGCCATGGCGCCGATCACGCCGACGCTCGAGCTCATGCAGTTCGTCGCCGACTTCAACGAGAACGTCGAGGAGATGTTCGACTACGGCCGCACCATGCTGCTCAAGCGGCGCGAGGATCCCAGGCAGGACCTGATGACCGCCATCGCGCGGGCCCAGGTCGACGGCGATCTGCTGGCCGACGAGTATCTCGACGGCTCGTGGCTGCTGATCGTCTTCGCCGGCAACGACACGACGCGAAACACGCTGTCGGGGGCCATGCGGCTGCTGACCGAGTTTCCCGAGCAGAAGCAGCGGCTGATCGATGATCCGTCCCTGCTGCCGGGCGCGGTGGACGAGTTCATCCGCATGGTCAGTCCGGTGATCTACATGCGCCGCACCGCCACGCGCGACGTCGAGGTGGCGGGGCAGCAGATCGCCGAAGGCGAGAAGGTGGTCATGTACTACGGGGCGGCCAACCGCGACCCGGCGATGTTCGAAAACCCCGATCGCCTGGACGTCTCCCGCCCCAACGCCGGAAAGCACGTGGCCTTCGGCTATGGCCCGCACACCTGCCTTGGCAAGCGCGTCGCCCAGATCCAGCTGGAGGAGGCCTATCGCCAGATCCTGGCCCGCTTCCCCGACCTGGAATGGACCGGGAGCACCGAGATCGCGGCCAACAACTTCGTCCACGCCATCAGCAAGCTGGGGGTGAGGCGGGCGCTGTGAGGGCTCGCCACCATCCACCGTCATCCCGGAAAGCGCGCAGCGCCTATCCGGGATGACGAGCGAGGGGCGGCGAGGAGGGGTTGTGTCCAGGCGCTCCTCAATCATACGATCGTTTGAAAGATCGCCAGGGAACCCAGCACATGTCGCAGCCGACCTTCGAAACCCTGCTCTACGCCGTCGAGGACGGGATCGCGACGATCACCCTGAACCGGCCCGACAAGCTCAACGCCTTCACCGCCCGGATGATGAAGGAACTGATCGAGGTCTTCGACATCACCGACGCCGACGACGCGGTGAAGGTGGTGATCGTCACCGGCGCGGGACGGGCGTTCTGCGCCGGGGCCGACCTTTCGAGCGGCGGAGCCACCTTCGATCGCACCTCGCCCCAGGCGCTGGAGCGTGAGGAGGGCAAGGTCGGCGACGTCTATCGCGACGGCGGCGGCCGGGTGACCCTGCGCATCTATGACAGCCTCAAGCCCGTGATCGCCGCGGTGAACGGCCCGGCGGTCGGCGTCGGCGCGACCATGCAACTGGCCATGGACATCCGCCTGGCCAGCGAAGACGCCAAGTTCGGCTTCGTCTTCGCCCGCCGCGGCATCACGCCCGAGGCCTGCTCCTCCTGGTTCCTGCCGCGTCTCGTCGGCATGCAGACGGCGCTGGAGTGGTGCTACACTGGCCGGGTGTTCCCGGCGACCGAGGCCAAGGAGCGCGGCTTCGTCCGCTCGTTGCACGCGCCCGAAGACCTGCTGCCCGCCGCCCGCGCCCTGGCGCGCGAGATCGCCGACAACACCGCCCCCGTCTCGGTCGCCCTGACCCGCCAGCTGCTCTGGCGCATGGCCGGCGCCGACCATCCGATGGAGGCCCACAAGGCCGACAGCCGCGCCATCCAGTCGCGCGGCGCCTCCGGCGACGCCAAGGAGGGCGTGACCTCGTTCCTGGAGAAGCGCGCGCCGGCCTATCCCAACCGGGTCTCGACCGACCTGCCCGACATCTGGCCGGAGTGGGAACCGCGACAATTTCGCTGACCCCCTGGCGAAGCCAGGCTTTGGGCCGCAAATTCCCCTGGCGGGAGAATCCCTGGCGCTAATTCGAACTTAAGGGCGTTACCGTCTAGGTTCGAAACTCGGCGACCGGGGCTTCGCCGCCAGGAAAATCATGACCGACCCGATTTCGCCCTTCGCCAAGCCGATCGCCGTTCCGCCCAAGTCGCGCGCCGCGCTTCTCAAGCGCCTCGCCGACGTGGTCTGCCTGCCGGCCAGCCGCATCAACGCCTTCGAGCGGGCGATGTGCGCCGACCTGCTGGTCGAGATGCTGCGCGAGGCGGTGGTCGAGGAACGCGAGAAGGTCTCCCGTCGCCTGGCCAACCTGTCCGATATGCCCGGCTCGCTGGTGCGCCTGCTGCTGCGCGACGAGGTCGCGGTGGCGCGGGCCCTGCTGGAGAACTCGCCCAACCTGTCGGACGCCGACCTGATCGACTGCCTCTACCACGCCAGCCAGGAGCACCGCCGGCTGATCGCCATCCGTCGCGGCGTCGGCGAGGTGGTGGCCGACGCGCTGGTCGACATGGGCGAGACGCCGGTCGTCGAGGCGCTGCTGCGCAACGAGCTGGCCCGTTTCAGCCACCAGGGCGTCGAGAACGTCGTGGCGATGACGCGTGACAACCCCGGCCTGATCCCGCTGCTGCTCAAGCGGGCCGAACTGCGTCCCAGCCACGCCTACGTGATGTTCTGGTGGGCCGACGCCGAGGCCCGCCGCACGATCCTCCAGCGCTTCGCCGTCTCGCGCGAGATCCTGCAGGAGGCCGTCGGCGACGTCTTCGCCGTGGCTTCGGGCGAGGGCTGGCAGGATCCGCTGTCGCGCAAGGCGCTGCAGTTCATCGAGCGCCGCCAGCGTAACCGCGCCGCCATCGCCAAGAGCCCCTTCGACAGCCTCGAGGACGCCGTCGCCGCCGCCCAGACCGGCCTGACCCGCGAGACCGCCGAGGAGATCTCCTATCTCGCCGGCCTCAAGCCGATGACCGGGGCCAAGATCTTCACCGACCAGGGCGGCGAGCCGATCGCCATCCTGTGCAAGGCCACCGGCCTGCCCCGCGCGGCCGTGCGGGCGCTGTGGCGCGGCCTGCGTCGTCCCGAGACCGACGCCGAGGGCGTTCCGGCGCCGGGGCTGGAGCGGGTCCTGGCGGTGTTCGACGCCATCGCCGTGGATCGCGCCCAGACCGTGCTGCGCTACTGGAACTGGTCGCTGTCCTCGGCCCTGACGCCGGCCCTGCTGAAGGCCATCCGGGACGGCGACACCGACGCCATCGACGAATACTCGGTGCCCCAGCGCGCGGCGATGCTGGCGCTGTCGCGGGATTTCGGCCGCTAGCGCCGCTCGCGACAGGAGCCCGTGCGGTCAAGTTCGCCGAACGCGTTCAATCAAAATCCAGAAAATCTGAATTTTTACCTCGCGACCTTAAGTTGACATTGCGAGTGACTGCGTCGTTCGACAGTCAATATTCCGCAGCGGCATCTATTGCCCGGTTTTACTGACGCGTTTATCCATGATGCAACTTCGCGCGCCGAGACCGGATGCGCGTGAAGAAATATAAAGGGAACGGGAGAGGCGTCATGGAAGAAGAGATCCCACTCGTCGAACTTACCGCTGGCATCGTCGCGGCCTTCGTGGGCGGCAACGCCGTGCCGGCCTCCGAGATGCCGACGCTGATCCGCAGCGTGCACGACGCCCTCAAGGCCATCGGCTCGCCCGAGGCCGCCGCGCCCGAGCCCAAGGAGCCGGCCGTGCCGGTCCGCCGCTCGGTGACGCCCGACTACATCATCTGCCTGGAGGATGGCCGGCGCTTCAAATCGCTGAAGCGTCACCTGCGCACCCAGTACGACATGAGCCCCGAAGACTACCGTGAGAAGTGGGGTCTGCCTTCGGACTATCCCATGGTTGCGCCGAACTACGCCAAGGCGCGCTCGGATCTTGCCCGCCAGATGGGCCTTGGCCAGACCGGCCGGGGCGCGGGGAAGGGGCGCAAGGGTTGAGTCTGAGCGTTCATTTACCTTAATTCAATCAATCGCTTGTGGTTAAGCTAAGCGAGAAAAACGACGCCCGGGCGCTCTTCCAGCGCCCGGGTGTTGTGCTTCCAGATTGACTCTCAAGCGGAATCTTTGTTGGCGGCGGCCATTTTTCGCTTCCGCCGATTCGGTGCTTAAGACATAGTGAATGAGCGGTGAATCACCGTGATTCCAAAGGCTTGTTAAGGACTCTGAAGATGTCCGCGCAACTGAGCGCATCCGCGACCGCGGCCCGCGCTCATCAGGAAATGTTCGCATACTGGGCGTCCCTGCGCCGCGGGGCGAACCTGCCTGCGCGTGGTGACCTTCACCCTTCGGGCATCAAGCGCCTGCTGCCGACGGTCAGCCTGATCGACGTCGTGCGCGAGCCGCGCGACTACCGCCTGCGCCTGGCCGGCACTGGCCTCTATGGCGTCTATGGCCGCGAGATCACCGGCAAGGCCCTGGGCGAGGTCTACAACACCGCCGCCGCCGACTACTGGCGCAAGGAGCTGGACAAGGTCGTCGACGAGCGCCGTCCGGGCGTGGGCGTGCACAGCCTGGCCTGGCGCGGCGCGCCGCACGTCTCGATCCTGTGGCTGCGCCTGCCGTTGGCGACCAACGGCAAGGATGTCGACATGATCCTGGGCTACGACGCCGTCGTCGGCGCCCAGGCCGAAGGCGGCTTCAGCGGCATCCGCGCCGCCTGACGCGTTTCAGCGCTGCTTGAGGCGGCGTTTGCGGCGTTCGTTGAACACGACCCAGATCATGGCCAGCATCAGGCCGGCCAGAACCGCCAGCGGGATGACCGCCGGCGGCGTCCATGCGCTGAAGCCCGGGCCGATAGGCGTCAGCGACTGGGCTTCCACCTTCTCGGTCGCGACTGGACTGGCGCTGTCCTGCATAGGTCGTTCTCCGCCTCAGGCGTAACAGGCTGCACGCACGGAAACMATCCGCAAGGCGCTGGCGCCGATGGCCGGGCGGTTTCACCCCTCCAGGAAGACCTCGACCTCGCGCTTGCTGGGCATGGACGGCGCCGCGCCCGGCTTCTGCACCGACAGGGCGGCGGCGGCGTTGGCCTGCTCGACGGCCTCGCGCAGGTCGAGATTGGCGGCCAGGCCGGCGGCCAGGGCGCCGCAGAAGCAGTCGCCGGCGCCGACGGTGTCGATCGCCTTGACCTTGCGGCCTTCGACCAGGAAGGCCTCGTCGCGGCGCACGGCGGCCACGCCGGTGGAGCCCAGGGTGACGATGATCGTCTGGTCGGGGCGGCTCATCAGCTTGCGGGCGGCCTTGGAGACCTCTTCCAGCTTGGCTGGCTCGTGGTCGAGGCGGGCGTAGGTCGCCAGCTCGGTCTGGTTCAGGATGAGAATGTCGGTCAGCGGGAACAGCGCCGCGCCCTGCGGCAGGGCGGGAGCGGCGTTCAGCACCCGCAGGCCGCCCTTGGCCGCGCCGGCTTTGAACAGCGCCTCGATGGCGTTGGCCGGGGTCTCCAGCTGGGCCAGCAGCACGCGCTGGCCTTCCAGCGCCGTGGCCGCCACCTGCTGGGGCGTGATCATCATGTTGGCGCCGCCGGTGACGACGATCATGTTCTCGCCGCCGTTCGACACCCAGACGTGGGCCTGGCCGGTGGGGGCGCCCGACAGTTCGGCCACGTCGGCCACCTGCACGCCGTAGCCGGCCAGCTTGCCCTTCAGGCTGAGGCCGCTGTCGTCCTTGCCGACCGCGCCCATCAGGCGGGTGGGCGCGCCCATGCGGGCGGCGGCGACGGCCTGGTTGGCGCCCTTGCCGCCGAGGAACAGCTCCAGCGACAGGCCGGCCACCGTCTCGCCCGGCCGCGGCAGGTCGTCGACCCGCGCCACGGCGTCCAGATTGATCGAGCCCAGTACGAAAACGCCCATCGGTCTTGGTCTTCTGTTCTAGTTATTCTGTTCGGTGTCGTCGCAGCTTACCCGCCGCCGGCCCCGCGCTGGAAGCTTTCCACCAGGCTGCCGCAGACGAGTCGCCATCCATCCACTAGCACGAAGAAGATCAGCTTGAACGGCAGGCTCACCGTCGCCGGCGGCAGCATCATCATGCCCATGCTCATCAGGACGCTGGCGACGACCAGGTCGATGACCAGGAACGGGATGAACAGCAGGAAGCCGATCTCGAAGGCGCGCTTCAGTTCCGAGATCATGAAGGCCGGCGTCACCACCTTCAGCGGCGTCTCCTGGGCGGTCTTGGGCTTCTCGATCTTCGAGAGGCGGATGAACAGGGCCAGGTCGTCTTCGTCCACCTGGCGCAGCATGAAGGTCTTCACCGGCTGGCCGGCGGCCTCGAAGGCCTGCGGCAGCTCCATCTGCTTGTCGAGCAGGGGTTTGACGCCGGCGTCGTAGGACTGCTCGAAGGTCGGGCCCATGACGATGGCGGTGAGGAACAGCGCCAGGCTGATGATCACCGGGTTGGGCGGGCTCTGTTGCACGCCGATCGCCGTGCGCAGGAGGCCCAGCACCACGACGATGCGCACGAACGAGGTCGTCATGATCACGATCGACGGCGCCAGCGACAGCACCGTCAGCAGGCCGACCAGCTGGACGACCCGTTCGGTCAGGCCCGCGCCCGTGCCCAGGTCGACGTTGATCGCCGACTGGGCCATGGCCAGCGATGGCCCCAGCGTGGTCGCCAGGCCCGCCAGCACGGCGATGAGGGCGGCGCGGCGCAGTTCCTGCGGCGTGGCGCCGGTGAGGCTCTTGAGCAGGCGCATCAGACCACGGGCTCCGGCTGGGTCGCGACGGGGGCGGGAGAAGGGGCGGGGGAAGGCGAGGGCGGGCCGGCGGGAACCCAGTCCAGCAGGCGGCCTTCGCCCAGCAGCACCAGGCGCTCCTCGCCGTCCAGGCGGCACAGCACCAGGCGGCGGGCGGGATCCAGCACCAGCGTCTCGACCACCTGCAGCCGCCGCTCGCGGCGCTGGGAGACGATGCGGTTGAGGGCCTCGGGGCCGAACTTGCGCAGCACGACGGCGGCCAGGCCGATCAGGCCCAGGGTGACGGCCAGCGCCGCCACGGCGCGGATCAGGAGAAAGACGTCCATGCGCGGACAGGATTCCACAGGAAAGAGGCGCGGCGAGGCGCCGCATCCCTGGTGTGCCTGACTGTCCTTAATGCGTGATTAACCCTGTTTCTTCACCATGCTCGCATGGGTCCGGACGACATCCCTCTTTTCTCGATGCTCAAGAACCGGCTCGGTTATCTGACCGAGCGGCAGAAGGTCGTCGCCCAGAACGTCGCCAATGGCGACACCCCCGGCTACCAGCCGCGGGACCTGAAGCCCTTCACTTTCCAGGCCTCGCTCGACGCCCAGACCACCGGTGCGCCCTATCGCGGCAATGGCGCGGCTCCGGCGGGCCGCCCGGTCCAGATGCTGGCCACCAGCGCCGGCCACCTGGCGCCCTCCAAGCCGGTGAGCCAGTTCCGCTCGCCCCAGGGCCCCGACAGCGAGACCACCCTCGACGGCAACTCCGTGACGCTCGAGGACCAGATGCTCAAGATGACCGATGCGCGCATGAACTACGACGCGGCGGTCTCCTTCTACCAACGCTCCATGTCGATGCTGCGCACCGCCGCGCGTCGCCCGAACGGCTAGAGGACGTCTAGATGGCTGAGATCCGATCCCAGTCGGCGGCGGCGATGGCCGTGGCGGCCAGCGCGCTCAAGGCCCAGCAGGGCCGCATGCGCATCATCGCCGAGAACATCGCCAACGCCAATTCGACGGCCCGCACGGCCGGCGGCGACCCCTACCGCCGCCAGGTGCCGGTGTTCCGTCCCGCCAGGGTCGAGGGCGCCGAAGGCGTCGCCATGGCCCGCGTCGAAGGCGACCAGAAGGACTTCAAGACCGAGTACGACCCCGGCAATCCGGCGGCCGACGCCAAGGGCTACGTCAAGCTGCCCAACGTCGACACGCTGGTCGAGGCGCTCGACATGAAGGAGGCGCAGCGCGCCTACGAGGCCAACCTCAACGTGATCGAGACCGCGCGCAGCATGCAGTCGCGCACGCTCGACATCCTGAAGAAGTAGGGGCCTTAGGCGATGATCACCGCTCTGGCCGCCTCGAAAGCCTACGCCGCCACCGGCGCGACCCCGCTGTCGCTCGGCAAGAGCGTCGGCGAGCCCAAGAAGATGGACTTCGGCGACATGCTGAAGTCGGCGATGACCGACACGGTCCAGGCCTCGCGCCAGGCCGAGCACAAGATCGCCCAGCAGGCGGCCGGCAAGGCCGAACTGATCGACGTCGTCACCGCCATCTCGTCGGCCGAAGCCAGCCTCGAGACCGTGATCTCGATCCGCGACCAGGTGATCTCGGCCTATCAAGAGATCATGCGGATGTCGATCTGACGGCTCGGCCGTCGACGGTCGAACCTAAACCGCAGGCGAGGCGTTGAGAGCTCGAACAAGGAGCTCCACCGCATGAACCTCATCCGTCCTCTTTCCCTCGCCGCCGTCGCCGCCGCCGCGCTGGCCCTGACCGCCTGCGGCGACAAGGATTCCGGCCACGCCCAGAAGACCGAAGGCGAGATCAAGTCCGCCGTCGGCTCGGCCATCGGCGACAAGGAGCTGAAGAAGGAAGGTCAGAAGGACGAGGTGGTCGGCGGCGTGAAGTCGGCCGGCGAAGACATCAAGGAAGCCGCCAAGGACGCCAAGGACTGAACCCAAATCCCTCTCTCTCTGAGAGAGAGGGAGGGGCCCGCGCCGAAGGCGTGGGAGGGTGAGAGGTTACAAGCTCTCCGAATGAAGCTCGGCCGAAAGCGCTCAGAACGCATCGTCATCCCGGAAAACGCGCAGCGTTTATCCGGGACCCAGGGGACTGGGCGCTGTGGCTAGGCTCGCTGTTGTGAAGGTCTCGTCGGCGGCCCCTGGGTCCCGGCTCTTCGCGCTACGCGCTGCGGCCGGGATGACGACTTAGAGGGCGGGTGAAACCTCTCACTCTCCCACCGCTTCGCGGCAGGCCCTCCCTCTCTCAAAGAGAGAGGGGCGGCAGCAATCCCGCCACGTCCACGCCCCGCAGGGCGGCGACAACCCCGGCCCAGACGGCCAGGTTCAGCAGCAGCATCACGGCCACCGCCCAGCGCAGGCGGCGTTGCACGGCCTTGCGGTGCTTGCGGGCCTTGAAGCTCCCTGTCGAGGAGGGGGCGGTCAGGGTTGCGGCCATCGTCATGCTCCACGCCAGCCTAGAACTACCCCCGTTAATCACCATTAACGCGTCTGATTTGGCCTGGTGCAAGCGGGACGGCTTGTCGCAGCGGCGGCTTCCGGGAAAGGTGAGGCGGCATGAACCCAGCGATAGCCCTCGAACAGGTCGGCAAGACGCATGACGGCGCCGTCGCGCTGCAAGGCGTCGACCTGTCCATTCCGGCGGGCCAGTTCGTGGCCCTGGTCGGCGGTTCGGGCGCGGGCAAGACCACGCTGCTCAAGACCATCAACGCCCTGTCGCCGCCGACCGCGGGCGTCGTCAGGATCGACGGAACGGCGGTCAACGCCCTGGACGGTCCGGCCCTGCGCCGCCGCATCGGCTATGTCTTCCAGGAGATCGGTCTCTTTCCCCACATGACCGTGGCCGAGAACATCGGCGTCGTGCCGGCCCTGCTGGGCTGGGCCAGGGACGAGATCGCCGCCCGGGTGGACGAACTGCTCGACCTCGTCGACCTGCCGCGCGCGGTGGCCCAGCGCCGTCCCGCCGCGCTGTCGGGCGGTCAGCGCCAGCGGGTGGGCGTGGCCCGGGCCCTGGCTGGCCGGCCCTCGATCCTGCTGATGGACGAGCCGTTCGGCGCGCTGGACCCAATCACCCGCCAGGCGCTGGGCGACGACGTGCGCCGCCTGCACCAGGCGCTGTCGCTGACCACGGTGATGGTCACCCACGACGTGGCCGAGGCGCTGCTGCTGGCCGACCGGATCGTCGTGCTCGACCAGGGCCGGATCATCGCCGACGCCGCGCCGCGCGACCTGATGGCGGGCGGCGACGACCCGCGCGTCGAGGCCCTGATGGCCGCGCCGCGCCGCCAGGCCGAGCGGGTGAGGGCGCTGCTGGATGGCTGAACTGCTGGCCCTGCTGCCGCAACGCCTGGCCTGGCACGCGGCCCTGTCGGCCGCCGCCCTGGCGCTGGGCCTGGCCGTCGCCCTGCCGCTGGGCTTCGCCGCCGCGCGCCGGCCGGGGCTGCGCTGGATCGCCCTTGCGATCACGGGCCTCGTCCAGACCATCCCGAGCCTGGCCCTGCTGGCGCTGTTCTATCCGCTGCTGCTGCTGCTCTCGAGCCTGGCCAAGGCCACGCTGGGCTTCGGCTTTCCGGCGCTGGGCTTCCTGCCGGCGCTGCTGGCCCTGTCGCTCTACGCCATGCTGCCGATCCTGCGGAACACCGCCGCGGGCCTGGCCGGCGTCGACCCGGCCGTGACCGAGGCGGCCCGGGGCGTGGGCATGACCCCGCGCCAGAGCCTTACGAAGGTCGAACTGCCCCTGGCCGCGCCGGTGATCCTGGCGGGCGTGCGCACCGCCGCCGTCTGGACCATCGGCGGCGCGACCCTGGCCACGCCCGTCGGCCAGACCTCGCTGGGCGACTACATCTTTTCGGGCCTGCAGACCGAGGCCTGGGACATGGTGCTGGTCGGCTGCGCGGCCTCGGCCGCCCTGGCCCTGGTCGTCGACCAGTTGCTGGGCCTGGTCGGACGCGGACTGGAGCGGCGCAAGCCCGTCCTCTGGGGCGGCGCGCTGGCGGCGCTGGGCCTTGGCCTGGTCGCGGCCCTGGCCCCTCTGGCGGCGCCGGCCCTGAGCCCGCGTCCAAAGGCCTATGTGATCGGGGCCAAGAACTTCTCCGAGCAGTACGTGCTGGCCGAACTGATGGCCCAGCGGCTGGAAGGGCGGGGCGCCCGCGTCGAGCGGCGGATCAACCTCGGCTCGGCCGTGGCCTACCGCGCCCTCGCGGCCGGAGAGATCGACGCCTATGTCGACTATACCGGCACCCTGTGGGCCAACGTCCTGCACCGCACCGACAATCCCGGCCGCCAGGCGGTGCTGGGCGCATTGAAGACCGAGCTTTCCCGCCGCGACGGCGTCGTCCTGGCCGCGCCCCTGGGCTTCGAGAACGCCTACGCCTTCGCCATGAAGCGCGAGCGGGCCCAGGCCCTGGGCGTGAAAAGCCTGGCCGATCTTTCCGCCAAGGCGCCGAGCCTGGTCATGGGCGGCGACCTGGAGTTCTTCTCGCGGCCCGAATGGGCGGCGGTCGACAAGGCCTATGGCCTGAAGTTCAAGGCCCGCCGCCAGTTCCAGCCCACCTTCATGTACCGCGCCCTGGCCTCAGGCGAGGCCGACGTCATCTCGGCCTTCTCCAGCGACGGGCGCATCGCCGCCAACGACCTGGTGGTGCTGGCCGACCCGAAGGGCGCGCTGCCGCCCTACGATGCGGTGCTGCTGGTCTCGCCGGGGCGGGCCGATGATCCGCAGCTGAAGACGCTGGCGGCGTCGCTGTCGGGCAAGCTGACGGTCGAGGCCATGCGCCGGGCCAACTACGCCGTCGATCGCGACGCGGGCAAGCAGTCGCCCGCGGCGGCCGCGCGCGAACTGGGCTCTGGGGCTCGATGAACTTCGTCCGCTGAAGCTTTGTTTGCGGCCGCTTCGCCGTTGGGGCAGGTTGCGCGCCATGAGCAAGCTTACCTACACGGCGGCGCTGTCGGCGCTGGCCGGCGTCGCCCTTTTCGCCTCCGCGCCGGCCCAGGCCGCCGACCAGGTGAAGCCCGATCCCAAGCTGGTCGTGGTGATCTCCATCGACCAGTTCAGCGCCAACCTGTTCGAGCAGTGGCGCGGCCAGTGGAAGGGCGGCCTCGGCAAGCTCGGCCGCGAGGGGGTGACCTATCCCAACGGCTATCAGTCGCACGGCATGACCGAGACCTGCCCGGGCCACTCCAGCCTGCTCACGGGCGCCTACCCCAACCGCACCGGCATCGTCGGCAACAACTGGTACGACGCCACGACCGGCAAGAAGTCGTACTGCCTGCTCGACGAAACCGTGACCCTGGCCGCGCCGTCCGAACAGGACCCGGTCAGCCCCAGGAACCTGATGGTCCCCACCTACGGCGAATGGCTCAAGGCCGTCTCGCCCAAGAGCCGCGTCTACGGCGTCTCGGGCAAGGACCGCGGCGCCATCACCATGGCCGGCCACGATCCGGACGGCGCTTTCTGGTACCAGGCGGGCTTCGGCTTCACGACCTACGTCAAGCCGGGCGAGGACGCCGCGACCAAGCTCAAGCCCGTCGCCGCCCTGAACGCGCGCCTGGCCGCCGAGCAGAAGAAGAAACCCTTCGTCTGGACCTACGAGAACAAGGCCTGCGCCGCTCTCGAAAAGACCTGGACCACGGGCGAGCGCACCTGGGACGCCAAGCTGCCGCGTCCGCTGCCGACCAATGACGCCGAGACCCTGCGCGACCTGTCGGCCAGCCCCTACACCGACGCGGTGACCCTGGAGGCCGCCGCCGCCCTGCGCGACGAGTTCGGCCTGGGCGACGGCCCGCAGGTCGACGTGCTGACCGTCAGCCTGTCGGCCACCGACTTCATCGGTCACCGCTACGGCACGCGCGGTCCGGAGATGTGCGACCACCTCAGCCGCCTGGACGCGCGCCTCGACACCTTCCTGTCGCGCATCGGCAAGGCCAAGGGCGAGGTGCTGGTGGTGCTGAGCGCCGACCACGGCGGTTCGGACTTCCCCGAGCGCCTGCACGACGAGGGCTACGACGTCTCGCGCATCGCCACCTCGGCCTGGCTGAAGGGCCTGAACCAGCAGCTGCGCATGGATCTTTCGCTCGACTACGACCCGCTGGTCGCGCCGGGCGGCATCGACACCCTGGTGATCGTCGGCGCCGACAAGAAGACCCCGCCGGCCGTCGAGCGCGCCCGCATCGCCTCGGCCGCCCTGGCGCTGGTCCGCTCGCGTGGCGAGGTCGCCGAGGCCTATGAGATCAACGACCTGCTCACCACCCCGCCGGTCGCCAAGGGAACCTCGCCCGACACCATCAGCGTCAAGGAACGCCTGCGCCGCAGCGCCTATCCGGGCCGGTCGGGCGACATCCTGGTGGCCTTCAAGCCGAACCTGGTGCCGGCGACCGCCAGCACGACCTATGTCGCCACCCACGGCACGCCCTGGGACTACGACCGCCGCGTGCCGATCCTGTTCTGGTGGAAGAACGCGCAACCGCGCGAGCGCATCCTGCCGATCGAGACCGTCGACATCGCCCCGACCATCGCCGCCGTCACCGGCGTGCCGATCCCCAAGGCGATCGACGGCCGCTGCCGCCCGCTGGGCGCGGGCCACGACTGCTGATCCTGGCTGGAAGCATCGCTTGAGAGAGGGGGCGCGGATCCTGGTCCGCGCCCTTTTTCAATGCCGGAGCATCAGGGCGACCAGGTCGGCCGCAAACGCGATCGCCACCCAGCCCACGGCCAGTCCGACGAAGGGGTGGCGCTGCCACCAATGCAATTTCAATTCCGTACGCATGACAGTTTCCCGACTGATCGGTGAAGCTTGCATGTCATTGGATAGTTTCGCCAGCAACTAATGCGGGGCGCCGCTGCGTCACCTCTGCGGCGCGGTGACGCAGGCGCGGTGTTAACAGTCCCTAACTCCCTGTTAACCATGTCGGGGGCAGTGTGCGCGTCACACCAAACCGACCAGAGCGTACGCAGAAAGCCCGTTCATGACCGGAGCCGAAGTCCTCGACGTGGGTCGCGACGCGATCTGGCTGACCCTGCAGCTGTGCGCGCCCGTGCTGATCGTCGGCCTGGTGGTCGGCGTCGCCATCGGCCTGTTCCAGGCCCTGACCCAGATCCAGGAAGCCACCCTGGTCTATGCGCCCAAGATCGTGGCCATCTTCATCTCGCTGCTGCTGTTCCTGCCGCTGATGGGCGCGCTGATGTCTGGCTTCATGCGCCAGATCGCCGCCCGCATCGCGGCGATGTAGGGAAGGGCGGGGCGTGGACAGCTTCGCGACGACCGCCCAGGTCTATGTCGCCGGTCTGGTCTTCGCCCGGATCGGGGCCATGGTCATGCTCATGCCGGGCATCGGCGAGCAGGCCGTACCGCCGCGCATCCGCCTGGCCTTCGCCCTGCTGATCGCCGTCGTCCTGACCCCGGTGGTGGCCAAGACCGTCGGCCCGCTGCCCACCACGCTGGGCGGCCTTGCCGGCCAGGTGATCCACGAGATCCTCATCGGCCTGATGATCGGCGCGGTGCTGAAGCTGTTCATGAGCGCCCTGACCACGGCCGGCGAGATCATCTCGCTGCAGACCACCCTGTCGTTCGCCCAGACCACCAACCCGTCCGGCGCGCCGTCCAGCACGGCTATCGCCACCTTCCTGTCGATGCTGGGCCTGACCCTGGTGATGGCCACCGACCTGCATCACCTGTTCATTGGCGCGATGGCGCGCTCGTACGAGCTGTTTCCGTTCACCAAGACCGTGCCGGTCAACGACGCCGCGGCCCTGGCCGTGCGCACGGTGGCCCAGAGCTTCATGCTCGGGGTCCAGCTGGCCGCGCCGGTGATCGTGTTCTCGATCGTCTTCAACCTGGCGACCGGCCTCGTGGGCCGGGTCATGCCCTCGTTCCAGATCTTCTTCGTCACCTCGCCGCTCAGCGTGATCCTGGGCCTTTCGTTGCTGGCCCTGTCCCTGGGCGGCATCGCCATGGTGTGGAGCGATCGCTATCGCGATCTGCTCGGCGTCTTCAACTAGGGGCGCGCCGTGGCTGACGATACGGACCAGGAATCGAAGACAGAAGATCCGTCAGCCAAGAAACTGGCGGACGCCCGCAAGAAAGGCGACGTCCCCAAGAGCGCCGACATCGCCCAGCTGGCCTCGCTGGCCGGAGCCTTCGGGGCCGTGGTCATCGCCGGCGGCTGGCTGACGCGCGACCTCGTCCAGTCCCTGATGCCGTTCATCGCCCAGGCCGGCCAGATGGACGTCGAGGGCGGCGCCCAGATCATCGCCCGCAAGGCGGTGCTGGCTGCGCTGCCGCCGCTGATCCTGGTCATGCTGTGCTCGGGCGTTCTGGGCGCGGCCGCCAACATCGCCCAGTCCGGGTTCATGTTCACGGGCGAGAAGATGAAGCCCGACCTCAACAAGCTGGATCCGCTGAAGGGCCTGGGCCGCATCTTCGGGCCCGACGGCATGATGCAGTTCGCCAAGTCGGCCCTGAAGTTCCTGGTCACCGGCGTCATCGCCTGGTTCGTGCTCAAGCCCGACGCCGACATGGTGACGGGCCTTGTCGGCATGGACCCGGCCGCCATGCTTCCGCTGGCCGTCGACCTCTGCAAGAAGCTGTTCTGGGCGGTGCTGATCTTCCTGGTGGTCACCGCCGGCTTCGACTGGTTCTGGCAGCGCCTGCGCTTCAACAAGCGCATGCGGATGACCCTGAAAGAGGTCAAGGACGAGCACAAGGACAGCGACGGCGACCCGCACATCAAGGCCAAGCGCCGCCAGATCCAGATGCAGCGCTCGCGCCAGCGGATGATGCAGGCCGTGCCCCAGGCCACCGTCGTCGTCATGAACCCGACCCACTACGCCGTGGCGCTGAAGTACGAGCAGGGCGAGACCCCCGCGCCGATCTGCGTGGCCAAGGGTCTGGACGAACTGGCCCTGAAGATCCGCGCCGTGGCCGAGGAGGCCGGCGTCCACGTGCTGGAGGATCCGCCCCTGGCGCGCGCCCTCTACGCCGCCGTCGAGGTCGACCAGCAGATCCCCGCCGAGCACTTCGAGGCCGTGGCCAAGGTCATCGGCTTCGTGCTCAGCAACAAGCAGTCCAAGCGCCGCGCCTGGGCCGACTGATCGGCCGTTGATCCTTGTAGGGATCAGCCGGGAAATCATATTTCCGCCGTAGAATCAGCAGCCTGCTTGATAAACGCGCTCTAGCGCCGCGTAAGGAGTATCCTTACCGGACGAATCGTCGGGGCCTCTTCCCCGCAAAGTTGCAGAAGGATTTCGGTCGGCATGGCCGAGACGCCCGCGAAAGACATGACGGCGACCCGCCGCCGCGCCGACCCCCTGATCTGGGGCGCGGCCGTTTTCTTCGTTCTCGCCGCCGGCTTCGCCACGGCCCCGGCCCTGCGCGCCGGCCCGGCCACCCTGGCGGGCCTGCTGCTGCTGGCGGGCGTCGCGGGCGTCGCGATCCTGGGCCTGGTGGCCATCCGCGCCTCGGCCGCCCACGACAACGGCGTCGACGTGGTCGACAGCTTCATCGACGCCCTGGGCGAGCCTGCGGCCCTGACCGCCGCCGACGGCCGCATCCTGTCGGCCAACCAGGCCTGGCGCGACACCCTGGGCGAGGCCCGCCGCCTGCMCAAGGACGCTGCGCTGTTCTCGGCCCTGGTCCGCGCCCGCAAGGGCGAGGCGGCCGAGGGCGTGATCGTGGTCGCCGGCCACGACCGTCCCGCCCTGGCCGCCCGCGTCGCCGGCGGCCGCCTGCTGGTCCGCCTGCCGGCCGTGGTCGAGCCGATCGCCGCGCCGCTGCCGCCCACCGCGCCGGTCGTCGCCCAGGCGGCCCCGCCGCCGCGTGCGCTCGACGCCTTCTCCGGCGCCTCGCCGTTCGGCGCGGCCCTGCTGGAGGGTCTCGACCCGTTCAACTCGCCGATCCTGGAGGCCAACCCGGCCCTGTCGGCGATGACCGGCGCTGTGCGCGCCGGCATGACCCTGGGCGAGCTGATCGATCCGCCTTCGCGCGCCGAGGCCGAGACCCGCCTGGCCGAGGGCAAGGCCGGCCCCTTCGAGGTGCGCCTGGCCCGCGATCCCTCGCGCATCGCCCATCTCTATCTCTACCGCGCCGACGGCCGCCTCGTGGCCTATCTGATCGACGTCTCCGAGCAGAAGCAGATCGAGCTGCAGCTGGCCCAGGCCCAGAAGATGCAGGCCATCGGCCAGCTGGCCGGCGGCGTGGCCCACGACTTTAACAACCTGCTCACCGCCATCCAGCTGCGCCTGGACGAGCTGCTGCATCGCCACCCGGTCGGCGATCCCTCCTACGAGGGTCTCAACGAGATCCGCCAGACCGGCGTGCGCGCCGCCGACCTGGTGCGCAAGCTGCTGGCCTTCAGCCGCAAGCAGACCGTCCAGCGCGAGGTGCTGGAGCTGGGCGAGCTGATCTCCGAGTTCGAGGTCCTGCTGCGCCGCCTGCTGCGCGAAGACGTCAAGCTGATCACCGACTACGGCCGCGACCTGCCGCAGGTGCGGGCCGACAAGAGCCAGCTGGAGACGGCGGTCATGAACCTGGCCGTCAACGCCCGCGACGCGGTGCGCGCGGCCAAGGGCGGCGGCGTGGTGCGCATCCGCACCGCTCGCCTCAACGAGGACGAGGCGCGCAGCCTGGGCTTCCCCGGCGCCGAGGGCGACCAGGCCTTCATCGAGGTCAGCGACGACGGCCCCGGCATCCCGCCCGAGGTGATGGGCAAGATCTTCGACCCGTTCTTCACCACCAAGCCGGTGGGCGAGGGCACGGGCCTGGGCCTGGCCACCGTCTACGGCATCGTCAAACAGAGCGACGGCTGGATCCACGTCCACAGCCGTCCGGGCGAGGGCGCGGCCTTCCGCATCTTCCTGCCCGTGCACGAGCCGACCCCGGCCCAGGCCGCCGCCGCGGCCGTCGCGGTCGCCGAGCCGCCCAAGCCCCGCGCCGCCCGCGACCTGTCGGGCGCCGGCCGCATCCTGTTCGTCGAGGACGAGGACGCCGTGCGCGGCGTCGCCGCCCGCCTGCTGCGCGCCCGCGGCTACGAGGTGCTGGAGGCCAGCGACGGCGAGGAGGCCCTGGTCATCGCCGAGGAGAACGCCGGCCAGATCGACCTCCTGATCAGCGACGTGATCATGCCCGGCATCGACGGCCCGACCCTGCTCAAGAAGGCTCGCGGCTATCTGGGCAACGCGCCGGTGATGTTCATCTCCGGCTATGCCGAGGCCGAGTTCAGCGACCTGCTGGAAGGCGAGACGGGCGTGACCTTCCTGCCCAAGCCGATCGACATCAAGACCCTGGCCGAACGGGTGAAGCAGCAGCTGCAGGCGGCGTAGAGGCTATTCTCTTCCGTAGAACCCCTGCGAAAGCGGAGGGGCAGGTTTTTCCTGCAACCCGCGGCGCTTGGCGCCAGAACACCTGGGGCGCCGCCTTGGCGGAGGGCTTTAGGCGTGATCCGGGGGGACAGGGCCTGCTCGCTGAGTTATCGTCAGCCATGGCCGATGGTTTCACCTTCGATATCGACGCCGAACTCGCCGAACAGCTTACGGCCGCAGCGGCCGCAGCGGCCGAGGCGGGCGTGTCGCGTGAGGCCTATGTGCGGGCGCTCCTGGAGCAGGAGACCCATGGTGGCCCCAACTGGGTGATCGCACGGGCGAGGGCCTACGATTTCGATCGGACCGGCGAGGCGATGACGATCGACGAGGCGTTCGCGGAACTCGACGCCATGATGCTCGAACGGCGGGCCCGCAACGCTTGAGCCACCGCGTGATCCTGGCGCTCGCCGTCCGGCGCGACCTGGAACGATTAGCCGACTTTCTGGTGGCCAAAAGCCCGCGCGCCGCCGAGCGAGCGCTGATTACGATCAGAGCTGGTATTGATTCCTTCGGGACCTTCGCCCTACGCGGGCGCGTCGTCCAAAACGGCTTGCGCGAGCTTACGATCGCGTTCGGACGCGACGGTTATGTCGTCCAGTATCACGTAGAAAACGATCGTGTTCTCGTGCTGCGGCTTTTTCACGCCCTGGAAGACCGGGGCGCCTGATCGTCACCCCCGCCGCAGCAGCACCGTCGGACTGTCCTTGTAGGTCGTGCGGGTCTGCTCGACGAAGCCGGTCTTGGCCGCCAGCGCCAGGGAGGCGGCGTTGTCGGGGTGGATGATGCAGACCACCGGATCCTGGCCCCATCGGCGCTGCCCCCAGGCCAGGCCCGCGTTCACCGCCTCGGTGCCGAAGCCCTGGCCGTGCGACCAGCTGGCCAGCACCCAGCCCATTTCCGGCACGCCCTCGAACGAGGGCTCGATGTCGCGATGGAAGTCGGCGAAGCCCACTTCGCCGACATATCGTCCCGTGGCCGTCTCGCGCACGGCCCAGTAGCCGTAGCCCAGCAGCGCCCACAGGCCCCGGGCGCGCAGCAGCCGCGCCCAGCTCTCCTCGCGGGTCGAGGCGCGCCCGCCGACATAGCGATAGACCTCCGGCTCGCACCACATGGCCACGCTGTCGTCGAAGTCCGAGATCTCCGGCGGGCTCAGGGTCAGGCGCGGCGTCGTCAGGACGGGCAGGGAAGGGGCGCGGGCGGCGAGGTCGTCGAGGGGCGGCATCGGAGTCCGGGTTTGCTGAGGAGCGACGGCGCAGCCTATACCGCGCGAAGCATTTTCGAGCGAAGCGGACGCCGGTTCGCGTGAAGAAAATGCGCGAAGACTGGAGTCTTCGCCAGGAAGGGACTCGTCAGTTCATGATCGCGCCGCAGGACGCCGTCGCCGCCCGTCGAAAGCTCACCAACCGGCTGATCGCCGGCAAGGACGCCGGGCGCCTGGTTCCCTTCTTCACGACCGACGCCAAGGTCATCGCAGGCGACGGCTCGCTGCTGCTGGGCCGCGACCAGATCATCGAGGCCTTCGCCGGCCAGTTCGCCGATCGCGACTTCGTCTCCTACGTCCGCACCAGCGACCTGATCGAGATCGACGCCGACGGCGTCCGCGCGGCCGAGCGCGGCCGCTGGGTGGGAACCTGGAAAGGCGAGGGCGCGACCCAGAGCGGAACCTACCTGGCCACCTGGCGCAAGGTCGCCGGCCAGTGGGTGATCGAGAACGAACTGTTCGTGACCCTGGGCTAGGAAGCGCCTCCACGGTACGTTCCTGACGGACGCCCCGCGCCCTCTCCATAACCATCACAGTAAAAGCGCGTGACTGCGAAGCCGTGCGTCCTTCGAGGCTCTCCTTCGGCTCGCACCTCAGGATGAGGAAGTGGGTTGCACTGAATTCCTCATCCTGAGGCGCCCGCGCAGCGGGCCTCGAAGGACGCAAGCCGCAAGCCAAGACCCTCCCCCTCTGGGGGAGGTGGCCCGAAGGGCCGGAGGGGCCCGAAGGGCCGGAGGG